>NZ_QHHW01000008.1:0-167390 GCF_003947325.1 Amycolatopsis sp. WAC 01375 | reverse complement strand
CCTTTGAGACCTTCACCGTCTCAAAGGGGCCCTTCACGACATCCCCGCCGACCGGCGACTTCACGGACCGGGGCCTGGCATCAACCGCAGCCTGAACCACGTGGGTACCTAAGACACCCTTCGGGTTCTAACCGTCATTGCCACTCACGACCCCCACGCGAAACCGTGCCGGAAGTGATCCAGAGACACGGCACGAAGGCCTCCTGCCCACTCACGGCCACCTGTGCCGACGCCTCGCCGCGGCTCACTCGGAACCCGGGGTGAACAGCGCGTCCTGGGCGGCGCCCATCGCGGTGAGCACCGCGCCTTCCAGTACGCCGCTCCCGCCGACGGTCCCCGCCCGCACCTCGGTCCGCAGCGGTGAGATCTCCGCGAGCCGACGGCTCACCCGTGTGGCGAACGCATCGCCACCGGCACGGCCGATCTCCCCGCCCAGCACGAGACAACCCGGGTCCAGTACCGCCGTGACCGCGGCGGCGCCGATCGCGATCCGCTCCGCGGCGATCTCCAGAAACTCTTCGGACTCGGCGTCGATCGCGTAACCGACAGCCGCTGCGGCCGCTTCGGCGTTGTCGGCCGACGAAGCCGGGATGCCGTGTTCGCGGGCGAGTTCGCAGATCGCGCCGCTGCCCGCGAGGGTGTGGAAGCCGCCGTCGCAGTCGGTCGCCGTCGGGAGCCGTCCCGGGCCCAGCATCGGCAGGAACCCGATCTCCCCCGCGCCGCCCGACGCGCCCCGCCGCAGCGAACCGTCGAGGACGACGGCCGCGCCGACGCCGAAACCCAGCCACAGCAGGACGAACGTGTCCCGATCGCGGGCGGCGCCGAGCCGTTGCTCGGCGGCGGCCGCGAGGTTGACCTCGTTCTCCAGCAGCACCGGGACACCCAGCCGTCGCCGGAGTTCGTCGACGAGTTTCCCGTGCCACGCGGGCAAACCCCCGGCGGGCCGCAGACCGCCGGTCGCCGGGTCGACCAGGCCGGGAGCGCCGACGGCGATCGTGTGCAGCGCCGTCGCACCCGCTTCGGCGGTGGTGGCCGCCAGCAGGGCGATCGCGCGCTCCACGGCCACGTCGGTGTCGATGTCCAGTTCGAACGGCAGCGAGGCTTCCGCGCGGGTCCGGCCAAGGAGGTCCGCGACCGAAACGGCCATGCCGTGGGTGCGGACGTCGAGTCCGGCGAGGTACGCGCGTTCGGCGACGATGCCGTACAGCTTCGCGTTCGGGCCGCGGCGTTCCGCGCCCGCCTCGCCGACGATCTCGATCAGCCCCGCGTCCCGCAGGCGTTCGACGAGGTCGGCCACCGTCGGCCGGGAAAGCCCGGTCAACGTCTTGAGCTGGGCGGCCGTCAGCGAGCCCTCGCGTTGGAGCAGGTCGAGCGCGAGGCGGTCGTTGATGGCACGCGCGGTGGTCGGGGAGGCGGACGGCATCCGGATGACACTCACCGGCAGATCCTCCCAGAATTAATTATCAGGTTCCCTTCCTGATAGTTTACGCTGACGCCCGTCGAGTCGTTTCACGGACCTTGGGGGCCCAGTGACCAACACAGTGGAAACCGTCGGCGGGCCGACGCGGCGGGTGCGGCAGGCGCGGATCGCCATCGCCGCCGTCTTCGCCGTGCACGGCGCGGTGACCGGCAGTTTCGCCACCCGGATCCCGTGGATCCAGGAACACGCGGGGATCAGCGCGGGCCAGCTCGGGCTCGCACTCGCCTTCCCCGCCATCGGTGCCTCGCTCACCATGCCGCTCGCCGCGCGGATCGGACACCGGCTCGGCGGCAGGCTGGGGCTCCGGTTGCTTCTCGCCTACTGGACGCTGGCGCTGATCCTGCCGTCCCTGGCGGGAAACCTCTTCACCCTGTGCCTCGCACTGTTCGTCATGGGCACCGCGGCGGGCACCTCGGACGTGCTGATGAACGCCCTCGGCGTCGACGTCGAGGAGAAGATGGGCAAGTCGGTCATGTCGGGACTGCACGGCATGTGGACCACAGGTGCGCTCGTCGGTTCCGCGGCGGGCACGCTCGCCGCACACACGGCGCTGGACGCACGGATCCACTTCGCGATCGTGTCCGCCGTGCTCACCGTCGCCGGTGCCCTCATCTGCCAGGGCGTGTTCGACGTCCGCAGCGCACCCGACGAGCATCCGCCGCCGAGGTTCGCGCTGCCGCCGAAGTCGGCCGTGATCATCGGTGCCGTCGCGTTCTGCGCCGTTTTCGCCGAGGGCGCGAGCCTCGACTGGTCCGCCGTCTACCTGCGTGACGTCCTCGGCACCTCGCCGGGGATCGCGGCCGCGTCGACCACCGCGTTCACCTGCACGATGGCGGTTGCCCGCCTCTCGGGCGACGCGCTGGTGCGGCGCTTCGGCTCGGTCAAGACCGTCCGCGCGGGCGGTGTCTTCGCGACGGCGGGCGGTCTGCTGGTCGTCTTCGCCGCCCATCCGGTGATGGCGATGGGCGGCTTCGCGTTGATCGGGCTCGGCGTCTCCGTCGTCGTTCCGCTCGCCTTCGCGGCGGCCGGACGCAGCGGGCCGACGCCGAGTCAGTCGATCGCCGGCGTCGCGACCATCACCTACTCGTCGGGTCTCGTCGCGCCGTCGCTGATCGGCGGGATCGCCGACCTGACCTCGCTGACCGTGTCGTTCGGGGTGGTCACGCTGCTGGCGCTCGGCCTGGTGGCGGGCGCCGGAGTGCTCCGGTCCCGCTAATCGAACTGGAGGGAACGCTTGGCGAGGCCGTGCCAGTAGCCGTCGATGACAGTCCGAGGTACGTATTCCCGCCGAGGACTCATCGGCGGGGCCTCGCCATTTCCTGAAGAGCTCGCGCCGAGCGAGACGAACAGGGGCGCGAAGTGTTCGATCCTGGGGTGCGCGATGGCCGCGGCGGGGGCCTTGTGCTGGAAGTCCAGCAACGCGTCGAGGTCGCCCTCGCGCAGCGTTTCCGCACCCCAGTGGTCGAATTCGCTCGACCACGACGGCGGCGCCCCGTCGGTGCCGTCGGTCTGGCTCATCGCGCTCAGGTTGTGGGTGAAGAAGCCGCTGCCGATGATCAGCACGCCTTCGTCGCGCAGCGGCGCGAGCTTCCGGCCGAGGTCGAACAGTTCGCGCGGGTCCAGCGACGGCATGGACACCTGGAGCACGGGGATGTCGGCGTCCGGATACATCTCCACAAGCGGGACGTACGCGCCGTGGTCGAGGCCGCGGTCGGGGGCGTCGTGGACCGGCGTCTGGGACGAGCGCAGGAGTTTGCGCACCTTGTCCGCCAGCTCCGGAGCGCCGGGAGCGGCGTATTTCACCTGGTAGTAGCGATCCGGGAAGCCCCAGAAGTCGTAGACCAGTGGCACCGTGGTGGTGGCGCCGAGGGTCAGCGGTGCCTCTTCCCAGTGCGCGGAGACGACGAGGATCGCCTTCGGTTTTTCGAGGTCCGTGGACCAGCCGGCGAGCTGGCTGGTCCAGGTGGCGTCGTCGGCGAGCGGCGGCGCGCCGTGGCTGAGGTAGAGCACCGGCGTCATGTCAGCTCCAAGTGTTTGAACTTTCAACTACCAGGATAGACGACGCCGCCGGGTTCCGCCTTATTCCCGCGCGAGGTTCGCCGCCATGCGTTCGAGCACGCCGACCGCCGTCCGGTAGTCGTCGTCGCCGATGCCTTCGGTCGCGCGTGAGCGGAACTCGCCGACCTTGGCCTTCAGCCGGAGATGTGTCTCCCTGCCGGCTTCGGTCAAGGCGTCTTCGGCGTCGATCAAACCGCGAGCGCGCAGGTCGGCGACGGTTTTCCGCAGTTCTCCGAACGGTGACAGTGCCTCGTCGACAGAGGCTCCGCTGTCGATCGTGTTCAGAACCTGCCAGTGGCGACGGGTCAGCGCTTCGGCGGCGAGGACCTGTTCCAAGGAAGATTCGAGTGCCTGGTGAAGGTGGGCGAACCAGAATCCGATGGGCTTCATGGATACTCCTCATGTAGACGGCAACTACATGTAAAAGTACATGCATTTGGTGAGGACGGGCAATGACGGACGCCGTGGCCGAAGTGGAACGCGCGATGATCGCCATCCGGCGGAGCCAGGCGAGGCGATCGCTGTCGAAACTCGCGCGCGACCGCGCCGAAACGATGCCGGACCAGGCGATACAAGGACTCCTCGACGCCGTCGAAGCGGCCGAAGAGAGTGGTGAACCCGGCACCGTCACCAGCCTTGCCGCGGCGCTGGCCATCGACCAGCCGCGCGCGAGCCGTCTGGTCGCGCGCGCGGTCGAGGACGGTTTTCTCCGGCGTGAAGCCGATCAGCGCGACGGCCGCCGCGCCGTCCTCGTGCTCACCGAGGCAGGCCGCGCCGAAGTGACGCGCATGCACGAATTCCGCCGCTCGGTGTTCGCCGAGGCGATGGCGGACTGGCCGGACGAAGACCGCCGCGAGTTCGCCCGGCTGCTGACCGCGTTCGTCCGGAACTACGGCGCGCTCGGCGCGAAGTAGTTGACCAGGTTGCCGTCGGGGTCGCGGAACAGCATCGACCGGTTCCCCCACGGCATCGTGGTCGGCTTCTGCACGATCTCGGCCAGGTCCGCCAGCCGGTCGTACTCCCGGTCGACGTCCTCGACCCGGAACTCGAGGATCGCGGTCCGGTTCGACTCCGGCACCGCGGCGCCCGCGCCGAACAAGGTCATCGTCTCGGCGCTGCCGATCGCCAAGGTGCACGACGGGCCGACGAGTTCGGCGAACTGCTCGGAGCGCCACCGCGCTTCGATGCCGGTCGCCTTCTCGTAGAACCCGGCGAGGCGGGCGACGTCGTGGGTGATCACGCGGACGGATACGAACTGCACGATGGATCCTTTCGGTACCGGAAAGCGGAACACCGGCCACGCTAGGAGCGATACCGGACAGGATCCGCCCGGTATTCTCCGGCTGTGACCAGGCCCATCGCCCGCGTGCTCGCGTTGCTCGAGATCCTCCAGAGCGGCGGGACGCATACGGTCGCCGAGCTCGCCGGACGGCTCGACGTGGACGAACGCACCGTCCGCCGCTACGCCGAACACCTCGTCGACCTGGACATCCCGGTCCGTTCGGTGCGCGGCCGGTACGGCGGCTACCGGTTGGCACCCGGCTACCGCATGCCGCCGCTGATGCTGACCGACGAAGAGGCGCTGGCGGTCCTGCTCGGCCTGGTCGCGGGACGGCGGGCCGGGTTGATCACCACTTCGGTCGCGGCCGTCGAGAGCGCGGCCGCGAAGGTCCGCCGTGTCCTTCCCGAAGCACTGGGCCGGCGGCTGGACGCGCTGCTGGAGACCGCCGACTTCACCTCACCCGCCCGGAAAGCCCTCTCGGCCGAGGCCGAAGTGCTGCTCACCGTCGCGGAGGCGGCACGGGATCGGCATCCGGTCGGACTCGCGTACCTCGCCGGGCACGGCGGAGCCAGCGAACGTGTCGTCCATCCGTACGGCGTGGTGGCGCACTCCGGGCGGTGGTACCTGACCGGGTTCGACTCGGCCAGCGGCGAGGTGCGTACCTTCCGCGTCGACCGGATCAAGTCGGCCGAGGCGCGGGCCGGGACGTTCGAGGCGCCCGACGGCTTCGACCCGGCCGAGCGAGTGCTGACCGCGCTGGCCGAGACACCGCACCGGCACGACGTTTCCGTGCGGATCCAGGCGACACCCGACCAGATCCGCGTCGTCTTCCCGCCGTCCGTGGCCACCCTCGAGCCCGACGGCGACTGGGTGCGCACCCGGATCCGGGCACAGCGGCTCGACTGGATCCCACCGCTGCTCGCCGCGCTCGACCGGCCGTTCGTCATCGAACGGCCGGCCGAACTCCGCGACCTGGTCAGCGCGCTTGCGGCGCGGCTGACGGAGCGGGCGCGCTGACCAGGACGCTCACTTGCCGCAGAACGCCGTCTTGAGCAGCTTGTTCAGCGCTGCCGGGAACGAAGGCAGCGGGTCGGTCTCGGAGTCGCCCGCGGTGACCGACGCGGTCAGGGTCTTGCTGCCGTCGGGCGTGCTGTACATCAGTGCCGCGTAGCCGTTGAGGCCGCCGTTGTGGTTCAGGATGGGTCCGGCGCAGCCCGGCCCCAAGTCCTGCGTGAACTGTCCGAGACCGTAGAAGCCGTAGAGGCTTTCGCTGCCGGGGTGCGTCTTGCGCATCTCGGCCATCAGCCAGGCCGGGAGGAGCTTTCCGCTCTGCAGCGCGGAAAAGTACGTCTGGAGATCCTTGGTCGTCGAGATCATGTCGCCGGCGCTGGAGATCCAGGACGGGTTCTGGTGCGTGACGTCGATCGTCTTCCACTGGCCGGCGTCTTCGTAGCGGTAGTAGGCGTGGGCGTACGGCTTGGGCATCCCGGCCCACGCTCCCGGCGACAAGGTGTCGCGCAGCTTGAGCGGCCGCAGGATCCGCCGGTCCAGCTCCTCGGCGAAGGCGCGTCCGGTGAGCTTTTCGACCAGCAGCCTGGCCACCACGTAGTTGGTGTTGGAATAGCTCCAGCCCGCCCCCGGCTCGAAGACCGCGGGCTTGGACACCGCCAGCCGGACCAGGTCCTCCGGCTGGTAGGTGTGGAATCGCTTGTCCACCCACTCCTGGCCCGCCCACGGGATTCCCGGCGTGACCGTCCCGTCCGGGTTGACCTGGCCGGTGTGGTTGAACAGCCCGCTGGTGTGCTGCAACAGCATCCGCACGGTGATCCGCGAGTCCAGCCCGAGCCCGGGAAGGAGACCGGCGACCGGGGTGTCGAGCCCGATCCTGCCCTCGGCCACGAGCTGCAGCACCAGGGTCGCGGTGAAGTTCTTCGACGTGCTGCCGACGCGGAAGTGACCGTTGGTCGGCGGTTTCGCGGTTCCGCCCAGCTCACGCACCCCGGCGCTGCCGGTCCATTCGCCTCGCTCGTCGCGGACGCGCAGCTGCATCCCGCCGAACCCGGCGTCGACGAATTCCTGGACGGCTTGCCGCAGCTCCGGCCGGTCCTGCCCGGCGGAAGCCGTCGGCACGGCCACGCCCGTCAGCAGTGCGGCCGCCAGCGCGGTGAGGCCGATGCGGCGGAAGGTCTTCGATGTCTTGTTCATGGTGACCACGTTCGCGGGCCGCGCTGACACGGGACGGTCACGGCGCTGACACGGGAGTCTCGATCAGCTTGAGAGGCGGGCTTCGATGCCGTCGAGCAGGAAATCGAGGCCGATCCGAAAGGTCTCGTCGGCGTCCAGGTGGACGGCGTCGCGCACGACCGTGGCCAGCGCGGGGAGCTCGCCGGTCGCGAGAGTTCGCCGCAGGTAGGGCCCGAGCTCGGCCTGCCAGCGCTTCTCGTCCATCCCGGTGGCGCGTTCCGCGCGCCACTCGGCGATCTCCCGGCGCACCGCGCCGATCGTGTACGCGTTGACCGCGGAGACCACCGGCATCACGGCGTCCACGCCGAGCTCGCCGAGCTCGGCCATCACGGCCTCCCCGCCTGCCAGCGCGTTCGGCCCGAGCTGAGGGCGGCCACCGAGGAGGTCGGCGAGCCATTCGTGCTCGTGAACGGTGTGCCGCATGGCTTCGGCGAACGACCGCAGCGCTTCCCGCCAGCCGGTTCCGGTGGGCCGGATCCCGGCGTGGGCGGCGTCGACCATCAGGTCGAGCAGCTCCTCCTTGCTCGCGATGTAGCCGTACAGCCGCATCGGGCCGACGTCGAGCGCGGTGGCGATCTTGCGCAGCGACACCGCGTCCAGGCCGTCCGCGTCGGCGAGTTCGATCGCCGCCCGCACGATCCGCTCGCGGCTCAGCGGGGCCAGGGCGGGCCGATCCGGCGGCTCCGGCCGCTCCCACACCACCATGCCGCTGACAATACAACGCATCGTTCGATACAGTGTATCGATCAATACGGTGTATCGAAGGAGGACGACATGACCATGACCATCGCCATCGTCGGAGCAGGCCTCGGCGGGTTGGCGCTCGCTCGCGTTCTGCACGTCAACGGCATCGACGCCGTCGTCTACGAACGCGAACCGTCGCGCGACGCACGCGGCCAGGGCGGCATGCTCGACATCCACGCCGACACCGGTCAGCGGGCGTTGCGCGAAGCCGGGCTGATCGACGGGTTCCACGCGATCGCCCGCGGCGAGGGCCAGGACATGAAGCTTCTGGAGCCCGACGGCACCTTGCTGTTGCAGGAGGACACGCCCGAAGACGCGCCGTTCGCGCGGCCCGAGGTCGACCGAGCCGATCTGCGCGACCTGCTGTTGAGCTCGCTGCCCGAAGACACCGTGCGCTGGGGGCACGCGTTCGCTTCCGCCGCCGACGGCGTCCTGCACTTTGTTGATGGACGCAGCGTCGATGGGAGCAGTGCGGCGTACGACCTGCTGGTCGGCGCCGACGGGGCGAACTCCCGGGTCCGCGCGCTGCTCACCGACGCCAGCCCGGTGCATCTCGGCCACAACCTCGTCGAGCTCTGCGTTTCCGACATCGATCGCACACATCCCGATCTCGCGGAGATGGTCGGACGTGGCACCTATTGGGCGCTCGGCGACGGGAAATCCCTGGCCGCGCAGCGCAACGGTGACGGCCGCGTCCGTGTCGGCCTGAGCTTCTACAACACCGCCGAGGACTGGCTCGCCACGAGCGGGATCCCCTTCGACGACCCGGCCGCCGCCCGGACAAGGCTGATCGAGGAACTCGACGGCTGGGACGCCCGTTTCACCGCGCTCATCGCGGCCTGCGACGACACGGTCGTGCCCCGGCCCATCGCCGCTCTCCCGGTAGGCCTGACCTGGCAGGCGAATCCCGGTGTCACGCTGCTGGGCGATGCCGCGCACCTGATGCCCGCGGTGGGGGAAGGCGCCAACATGGCCCTGCTGGACGGCGCCCTGCTCGGCCTCGCGCTGGCCGTGCACCCCGGCGACTTCCCGACCGCCGTCAAGGAGTACGAACGCGAGATGTTCGAGCGCACGAGCGCCGCCGCCAGGATGTCCGCACGGGTCCACGAACTCATGACGGCGCCGGACGGCGCGCGGAAGATGCTCGCGTTCTTCCAGCCGGACTGAAACTCACGCGGTGGCCCGTCGCGCGTACACCTCGATCTCGATCTTCATCCGGGGGTCGGCGAGGCCGCACACGAGCATCGTGGCGGCGGGCCGGACCGCACCGAACGCTCGGCGCAGAACCGGCCAGCATGGCTCGAAATCCTCCCGGTCCGGCAGCAGGTAGCGCACTCGCACCACATCGGCGAAGCTGCATTCAGCCTCGTCCAGCGCGGCCTCGATGTTGCGCAGGCATTGCTCGGCCTGCGCCACGACGTCGTCGGAGATCGTCATGGCGCGGTAGTCGAACCCCGTCGTCCCGGACACGTGCACCCAGTCGCCGTCGACCACGGCCCGCGCGTACCCGATCTGTTCCTCGAACGTCGAGCCGCTGAGGATCGCGCGTCTTGCTGTCATACGCCGAACCTAAGTGGCCGACAACGATACGTCTAATACAGCTTTGAGCATCATCTGATATCTCTGGAAATATGGATCGCCCCGAGCTTCCCCTCGCCCAGCTGCACGCCTTCGTCGTGCTCGCCGAGGAGCTCCACTTCGGTCACGCGGCCACGCGCCTCGGCATCGCGCAACCGCCGCTGAGCCAGCAGATCCGCCGTCTGGAGGAGAAGGTCGGCCACGCGCTCTTCGACCGCGCCCCCGGACGCGTCGCCCTCACCCCGGCAGGCCGGGAACTGCTGCCCGCCGCCCGGCACGCCCTCGCCGGCCTCGCGGACGGCCTGGCCGCGGCTCGGGCCGTGGGCGGCGGTCTCGCCGGAAGTCTGCGGATCGGCTTCGCGGCCTCCCTCGCCCTGACCGTCCTTCCCGGTCTGCTGCGGACTTTTCGTGACCGGTTTTCCGACGTGCACCTGGACATCCACGAGATGACCACGGCGCCCCAGATCGCCGCCCTGCACGAAAGGAATATCGACATCGGCCTGCTGCGGGAACCACCCGCGGACGAGGCGGAGCTCGGGTTCAAGACCGTGTTGACCGAGCCCTTCGTGGCCGTCCTGCCGTCGGCCCATCCGCTCGCGGCACATCGGACGATCCGGGTCGAGCAGCTGGCGGGCTTGCCCTTCGTGCTCCTGCCCCGCGTTGTCGGTCCGGGGCTGCACGACCGGATCATCGACCTGTGCGGCGAGGCGGGCTTCACACCCCAGGTGGCTCAACGAGCGGTGGAATGGCAGACCGTCTGCGCACTGGTCGGTGCCGGACTCGGCGTTTCACTGGCCCCGGAAAGCATCCGGCGCATCCGCCTCGAAGAGGTCGCCTTCCGCACGATCACGCCCGCCACCGCGCGCACGCGAGTCGCCGTCGCCTGGCGGGTCGACGACCAGAATCCCCTGGTCGCCCGCTTCCTCGCGACGCTCGCGTAGGAGACACGCCCTAGTCGTGCGAAAGGTCCACGAAGCGGCTGTAGTGCAGCTGGTGCGCGACGGTGATGGTCGCCGTCGGCCCGGCACGGTGCTTCGCGATGATCAGGTCCGCCTCGCCGGCACGCGGGTCGTCCCGCTCCCAGGCGTCGGGGCGGTTCACCAGGATGACGAGGTCGGCGTCCTGCTCCAGTGAGCCGGACTCACGGAGGTCGGACAGCATCGGGCGTTTGTCGGTCCGCTGCTCGGGACCACGGTTCAGCTGGCTGATCGCGATCACCGGGACCTCGATCTCCTTGGCCAGCAGCTTCATCTGCCGCGAGAACTCCGAGACCTCCTGCTGCCGCGATTCGACGCGTTTGCCCGAGGTCATCAGCTGGAGGTAGTCGAGGACGACGAGTTTGAGATCGTTGCGCTGCTTGAGCCGCCGGGCCTTCGCGCGGATCTCCATCATCGTCATGTTCGGCGAGTCGTCGACGAACAGCGGCGCCTCGGAGACCTCGCTCATCCGGCGCGCGAGGCGCGTCCAGTCGTCGTCGGACATCTTGCCACCGCGCATATCCGCCAGCCGGATCCGAGCCTCGGCCGAGAGCATGCGCATGACGATCTCGGTCCTGCTCATTTCCAGCGAGAAGATCACGCTGGTCAGGCCGTGTTTGATGGACGCCGAACGCGCGAAATCCAATCCCAGGGTCGACTTCCCTACACCGGGACGCGCGGCGACGATGATCATCTGGCCGGGGTGCAGGCCGTTGGTCAGATCGTCGAAGTCGGCGAACCCGGTCGGGATGCCCTGCGACTGCCCGCCGCGGGAAGCGATCGCGTCGATTTCGTCCATGGTCGGCTGGAGCAGTTCTTCCAGCGCGACGTAGTCCTCGCTGGTGCGCCGCTCGGTGACGTCGTAGATCGCGGCCTGCGCGCGGTCGACGACCTCGTCGATGTTCGCGCCGTCGGCCGCGGCCGCGCCGTAGCCGTACTGCACGATCCGCGTGCCCGCCTCGACCAGTCGCCGCAGCACCGCCTTCTCGGAGACGATTTCGGCGTAGTACCCGGCGTTCGCCGCCGTGGGCACCGTCGCGATCAGGGTGTGCAGGTACGGGGCGCCGCCGACGCGGCCCAGTTCGCCGCGGCGTTCCAGTTCGGCGGAGACGGTGATCGGGTCGGCGGGTTCGCCGCGTCCGTAGAGGTCGAGGACGACGTCGTAGATGGCCTGGTGTGCGGGCCGGTAGAAGTCGTCGGGCCCGAGGGCTTCGATGACGTCGGCGACGGCGTCCTTCGACAACAGCATGCCGCCGAGCACGGACTGCTCGGCCGCGATGTCCTGCGGAGGCTGGCGGTCGTATTCGCCGCCACGCGGACCGGGGTCGCCGGGACCCGGGTCGGACTCCGCGTACATCGGATTGCGGTCGTCGGTCAGCGCCACCGCTGCTGCCACCTCCTCAAGACATCGAACACGCGTTCGATTATGCCAGAATTTCCCCGGTCGGTCCGCCCGTGTCCACCGGCCGCCCTCCCTCGGCTCCCGGTGCTCCCCTGCGCTCTTCCCCTGCCGGACGGCCACCACGGTGTGTACCGGCCCGACGGGCACGGTAGGCCCCCCGAAAGGACCAGCGCAATTTCGCCTGGGGACTGCCCTGTGGATAACCTGGGGATGACTGCGGGCATCCCTTCACAGGTGACCGAAAGCCTGTGTACAACTTGTGGGCAACGAGCGAATGGTCTGACAAAAGTGCTGGTCAGGGCCTGTGGAGACACTGTGGAGAACTTGATTCAACTCCGTCCGGCGTGTCGGGCGAAACTCGTCGTTCGGCGTGTCGCACGCGGGCGCACAGGGGTGCCCTGTGGATGAATACCACGGAGAGTAGAGGGGCCGCCCGCCCGGCTGACCGGAGCGGAATTCAGGACGCGAACAACCTGCCCTGTGCGCTCCGTAGTCGTTCCGCGAGAACCTGCTGGTCGGCGGGTGCGAAGGCGATCCTCGGCTCGCCACTCCCCGGTACCTCTTCGGTCAGCCACCGGCCCTCGGTCGTATCGATGTAGTTCACCGGGCGTTCGATCCGCTGCCGCGCGCCGCTCCGGCCGCGAGCCGCGACGTAGAGGCTGCCGCTCCCCAAACGGCGTAACGCGAGGATGCGGCGAAGCTCGTCGGCCTCCTGGCTGCCCGCGCTCTGCCGTCCGCTGCGAAGCACCTCGAAGCCCTCGTCCTGCGCCGTCGACGACGACCTCGGGGCCTCGACCTGACTCTTCGGCACGGCGATCGGGCGGCCGCGTCCCGGAGCGAGCTTCGGGATCTGGTCGAGGAACTCGGTGAGCAGTTCTTCGGGCCGCACCGACGCGAGCGCGATGCCGTCGTGCTCGCTGTGCCGGGCGAGGACGAAGCCCTCGCCGCCGGCGCTCCCCGCGAGCAGGCTGAAGCTCAGTGCCTTGCCCTCGAAGCCGCCGTCGACCCAGCCGTAGTACTCGAGTGACGGCCTGGCGATCGCTTCGAGCGCCGCCTTGAAGCCGGGGTGCAGCCCCCGCGCGCCGAAGAGGCCCTGGCTCGCCAGCTCCTCGTTGGTCCGCTCGTCCTCGGTCCGCTGCGCGTCCTCGTCGTACCAGGTCGGCGTTTCCGACAGGATCGTGTGCGGCTCGCCGCCCCGTCGGCGGATCAGCGTGATGAGGGTGCCGGTCGTGATCGTGACCTGCTTGTCCAGCACCGGAACTGCCCCCTAGTCGTTCTTGTTCGTCCAGCCCGGAACAAGACAAGCCGGGCGCCGCCCCAATCTTGGCACGCGCCCGGCCCGCTCGTGACGACTACTCGCCGATCACCGGCGGTGCGGTCAGTTCGTCGGTTCCGAAGATCTCGTTGGGATCGTCGCCGACGAGGAACTTGGCGCTGCGCTCCTCGTCCTCGCCGCCCTTCCCCTTGGCGCCACCGGCTCCCATACCGCCCATGCCGCCCATCATGCCGCCGGCGCCACGGCCCGCTCCGGAACCGGAACCGGAACCGGCCGCGCCGCCACCCATGCCGGCGCCGCCCATCGCACCCGCGTTGCCGGGCAAGGCCGCTCCGCTGCTGCCACCGGGACCGAACCCGGCGCCGAAACCACCGTCCGGACCGAAGCCGCCCGCACCGGGGATGTCGGTGCCGCCGAAGCCACCGCCACCGCCTCCCCCGCCGCCGGGGCCGAAGCCGCCTGCACCGGGGATCTTCGGCGGGGTGTAGCCGGACGCGCTCGTCCCGTCGTCCCAGGACGGCGGCTTGTAGTTGCTGCCGGGGATGTTCGGGTTGTACTGCCCGCCGGGCAGGTTGGACCCCGGCAGGTTCGATCCGGGAATGTTCGACCCGGGCATGTTGCTGCCCGGCAGGTTCGACCCTGGCAGGTTCGAACCCGGCGTGCCGATGCCCGGCATGTTCGAACCGGGGACGCTCGGCATCCCGCCGGGCGGCATCGAACCGGGCGGCGTCGAGATGCCCGGCATGCCGTTGTGCCCGTTCCGGTCGCCCTGACCGTTCCCGTTGCCGTCCTTGTCCTTGTCCTTGCCGTTGCCGCCGCCGTTGACGTCGACGTTCGTGTTCTGCCCCTCCATCTTGCTGTAGGTGGGCAGCTTCTTGCCGTTCTCGGAACTGGCCTTGAAGTACTCGTTGAACGCGTCGACGTTCGCTTGACCCTTTTGGTTGTAGTCCCGGATCGCGCGGTCGGTGTCGGTGGTCCACGGGGTGATGGAGTTGAGCAGGTTGTTCTTCGGCGGGTCCTTCGGGACCTGCTGCACCTTCGCCTTCACCGTGGTGAACGCGGTGTTCTGCTCGCCGAGGTACTTGTCGGAGTCCACCAGCTTCTTGCCGGAGTCCTCCATCCACGCCCGCAGCGGATGCGCGCCGGACTGCTGCGCGGCTTCGGCGCTCTTACCGGTCCAGGCGGCGTCCATCTCCTTCGACAGGGTGTCGATGGTGGTCAGCCTGTCCTGGTAGCCGGACTTGAGCCGGGTCGCCGCGGCCTGGCCCTCCTGGATCGACCCGGTGCCCGGACCGGTGACGATCTTCTCCCAGATGTTGTAGCAGTCGATCTTGCGATCGCCGCCCGACGCTTCGTAGTCGCCGGATTTCGTGGTCGCCAGGTTGTAGGCCGAATATCCGGCGATGATCGGCAGCAGGAACACGCGTCAGCCCTCCTTCAACGTCTCGATCATCGCTTCCCCCACTTTGAGCGCGACCGGACACGGCGCGCTCGCGCCGGGCCCGTTGTCGTACTGCACCAGGATGTTGACGGCCAGCTGGTCGGTCACGCCGACGAAGAGGCCGCATTTGCCCTTGTCACGGGCGTCGAGCGACGCGGCGTACACCGCCGGATACCCGGCGACCTCGGTCGGCTCGAAGTACTCGTTGTTGGCCTTCGTGTCGTAGACGTCGCTGAGGCCGTTCTTGTTCGCGAGCACCGGGCTGATCTCGATCTGGTTCAGCCGGTCGTCCGCGGCGAAGATCGAGCAGCCAGGCCCGACGCTCGTCGTGCGCTGCTCACCTTCGCCGAGGCCGAGCTCGGTGCGCTTCGCGGCGGAAAGCGCGGAGCAAGCGTTGCTCTCGATCGAGGCGGTGTTCACCGGGTTCGACACCTTGGGCGCGGAGCCGGACGAGCCGCTCGACGCGCCGGGGGAACCGGTCGTGTAGGTCGGCTCCGAGGAGGCCGTGCCGCTCTTGGGGCTCGAACAGCCCGCGACCAGCGCGGCGGCGGCGAAAACGAGTACGAGGGAACGTCGCATCACACGGCCTTGTGCTTGTTGAGCGAAGACTGCGTTTCGGCCTCGTTCGTGGCGATCTTCTGCTTCGCGGCGGTCAGCTGGTCGATGTAGTTCTTGACGTAGTCCTGCATCTTCTGGTTCTGCTCCAGAAACGCCTTGCCCGACGGGTTGGCCAGCTTCTCCCAGTCGCCGCTCGCGAACTCCTTGCCGGGCGCCTTGACGTTCGCCATCAGGTTCGCGTCGTTGTAGTCCCGCTTGAGCTCGGCCTGCAGGTCGGTCCACTTCTTGATGATGCCGTCGATCTTGTCCTTGTCGAAGGTGAACCCGCCACCGCCCCCGCCCGACGACGGCTTGTCAGGATTGGCAGGCGCGGACACCGTGACCTTCTCCTGCCGGTTCTGCTCGGCGTTGCTGTCGTAAGCCATTGGTTCCAGATCCCCTTTTTGAGTCCCCGTGCCTCGACGTCGAGTCAATCCTAAGACGTGACCCGGCGGGGTGGGGTTCCGCGCAAAGCAAAGGGCGGGACTTCTCCGCGATGGAGACGTCCCGCCCTCTGTCGAAGCGGTGCTACTTGGCCTTGACCTCGAGCCGCACGTCGACGCGGACGTCGGGGTGCAGACGGGCGCCGACCGAGTGCTTGCCCACGGTCTTGATGTGGTCCTTCAGCTCGATGACGCGCTTGTCGAGCAGCGGGCCACCCGCGGCCTTGATCGCGTCCACGATCTCGGCGGTGGTGATCGAACCGAAGAGCTTCTTCGAGCCCTCGGCCGCCTTGCCGCTCAGCTGGATGGCGCCGAGGCCTTCCAGGGTCGCCTTGATCTCCTTGGCGTGGTCGAGGTCGCGGATGCGACGGCTCTCCTGCGCCCGCTTGATCGTGCGCACGTTCTTCTCCGCGCCCTTGGTGGCCACGATGGCGTAGCCGCGGGGGAGCAGGTAGTTGCGCGCGTAGCCGTCCTTGACCTCGACGATGTCGCCGGGCCCACCGAGGTTGGCGACGTCGGTGGTGAGAATGATCTTCGCCATTGACGTGCCTCCTTAGCGTGCGGTCGAGGTGTAGGGCAGCAGCGCCATTTCGCGGGAGTTCTTGACCGCGATGGCGATGTCACGCTGGTGCTGGCTGCAGTTGCCGGTCACCCGGCGGGCACGGATCTTCCCGCGGTCGGAGATGTACTTCCGAAGCAGGTTGGTGTCCTTGTAGTCGATGTTCTCCGGGCGGCCCTTCTTCTCGGCCTTGCAGAACACGCAGACCTTCTTCTTGGGCTTGCGGATGGGTGGCTTGGCCACGGTATTTCTCCTGGATTTCTACGTAGTGGTTGTCACGAGGCGTCTCGCGGAGCTCTCGCCCGCGGTGGAGCGCCTGATCAGAAGGGCGGCTCGTCGGAGAAGCCGCCGCCACCGCCGCCGCCACCGGCGGGCGGGGCGGAGCCCCACGGGTCGTCGGCGGGCGGGCCGGACTGGCCGCCACCGCCGCCGCCACCGAAGCCGCCGCCTCCACCGCCACCGGTGCCACGGCTGACCTTGTTCACCTTGGCGGTGGCGTAGCGCAGCGACGGGCCGATCTCATCGACCTCGAGCTCGACGACCGTGCGCTTCTCGCCTTCCTTGGTCTCGAAAGACCGCTGCTTGAGGCGCCCCTGCACGACGACACGCGCGCCACGCGTCAGCGACTCGGCGACGTTCTCGGCCGCCTGACGCCAGATGTTGCAGCGCAGGAACAGGGCCTCGCCGTCCTTCCACTCACCGGACTGCTTGTCCAGTGTGCGCGGGGTGGACGCGACCGTGAAGTTCGCGACCGCCGCACCGGAAGGGGTGAAGCGAAGCTCCGGGTCGGACGTGAGGTTGCCGATCACCGTGATGACGGTGTCTCCAGCCATCGGAAAAGTCCTTCGGCTCAGGCCTTGGCGGCGACGGGCTTGGCCGGCTTGATCTCGCGGCGCATGACCTTGGTGCGGAGCACGGTCTCCTGCAGCGAGAGCTGACGGTCCAGCTCCTTGACCGCTTCCGAAGTCGAGTTCAGGTCGAGGAGCGCGTAGATGCCCTCGGCGTGCTTCTTGATCTCGTAGGACAGCCGGCGGCGTCCCCAGACGTCGACCTTCTCCACGCTTCCGCCAGAAGTGCGGATCACGTTGAGGAAGGTGTCCAGGGTCGGGGCCACCGTACGCTCGTCGAGCGTGGGGTCCAGGATGACCATTACCTCGTAATGGCGTGACACAACCACTCACCTCCTATGGGCTCGCGGCCACGGACTGTCCGTGGCAGGAGGGTTTGTCCAGGTAAGCGTACCTGGCGGCTTCGGCCGGGTCCCGGACGGGCGTCAGGAGACGCGGCGCAGGACCCAGGTGCGGACCAGCGCGGCGGTCACACCGGCGAGCACGAGCACCGCGAGCAGCATCGGCAGCTGGACGTCGCCGCCGGGCATGCCGTCGGTCGCGAGCGCTTCGGCGTTGCCCGCGTTGCGGACGTCGGGGCCACCCTGTCCGGCCTGGCCGTCGGTGCCGTACTGCGGGGCACCCTCGCCGGGAAGCGGGCTGTTGGCCGGGTACCGCACGCCCGGAGCCACCGCGACACCCGGCTGCGCGACCGGGAGGTTGCCGTAGTCGCGCGGCGGGGCGTAGCCGGTGCCGTTGCTGCCGCCGGGCAGCAGGCTCGGCGAGGACGGCAGCCCGTTGGTGCCGCCGCCGTTGCCGCCCTGCTGCGGGGCGTTGGTGCCCGGCGTCGGCAGGGTGGGTGCGACGTAGTTCGTCGCGACCGTGGTCAGGCCGCAGCTGCCGGTGACCTTGTGCTCGATGGAGTCGAGGGTCTTCTCGGGGTTGAGCCCGAGGCCCCAGGACTTCGTGTTCTTGACCGCCTGCCGCACGGCCGCGCCGATCGCCTTGCCCTCGACCGCGCCGCCCGCGGCGTTCGGGACCGCGCCGACGCTGATGGTGTTGACCTTGGCGATGTCGTTCGCGGCGACGTCGTAGAGGGCCAGCGTGCCCGCTTCCTTCGCACCGGCGCGCACCAGTTCCTTGACCGAGGTGCCGGTGATCGCGACGGTGTCGCCCATCCCGCCGTTGACGGTGCCGCTGCACGCGTTCGCCAGCGTGGTGGCCGCCGCCGATGCGGTGCCCGCCGTCAGGAGCGCGCCACCGGTGACCATGGTCGCGAGTGCGGTGACGGTGAGCGCCTTGCGGGTGGTCTGCCAGATGGTGGTCTTCCGCACGAGCGCGATCCTCCGGGTCGGTGGGGGCGTGTGGCAGTGCATGAGGAAGCACCGCAACGGGGATAACGAGGGAGTGACCAGAAAGATACTAGGCGGTAGGACTAACTTGTAGCGGCCATTCGGCGTAGGACCCAGGTGCGCACAAGGCCCGCGCTGACTCCGGAGAGTGCCAAAACGGCGATCAGCAGCGGCAGTTTCCCGTCCTGAGTGAATCCGTCGCTCACGTTCGGTAATGCCTCGGCCTGTCCCGCGGTTTGGACGTCGGGATTTCCGTTCTGGTTTTCGGTCGCGACGCCGAACTGCGGCGCGTAACCCGGGATCTGCCCGCCGTACCGGAGGCCGGGCGACGGGCTGAAGAGACCGGCGGTCGCCATCGGGATGGAGCTGTAGTCACGCATCGGGGCGTAGCCGGTGTTGACGCCCCACGGCAGGCCGCCGAAGTTCGGGGTGAAGGTGCCGGGCAGCAGCGGGCTGTTCGCCGCCGGGATACCGCCTTCCGGCGTGCCGCCCTGCGCCGGAGCACCGGGTCCGCCCGTCTGCGGGCCGCCGCTGCCGGGCGTTCCGGGGGCGGGTTTCCCGGGCTGGGGCTGGGTTCCAGGGGCGGGCTTGCCGCCGCCGGTCAACGCGTCGTGGGTGCCGGAGACGGCGCCGTTCAGCGCTTCCGCGGCGGGTTCGCCGATGACCGGGACCGGCGCGACGACGGCGTTCACCACGGTCACCGTCACCTTGCAGACCGTGCCGAGCAGCGCGTTGATCGTGCCCGTGAGTACCCCGGAGACCGGACCGGCCTGGCCGAGGTTGAGGGGAATGCCGAGCAGTGGCGTCTTGCCGAGGATCGTGTCACCGGTCTTCGCGGTCACCGATCCGCCGCAGGTAGCGGTCTTGGTCTCGGCGGCGGCGGCCGTGCCGGGCATGGCGAGGGCGGCCGAGCCCGCGAGAATGAAGGCCGACGCACCCAGGGCGGTCGCCCTCCGTGTCCGTTCGCGCATGCCTTCGACTCCTCCGTCGTCGGGGTCACCTACCGACATAACGACGCTAATGGAGACGAGTAACGCCCGCTCACTCGAAGAGGTCAGGCATTCGAGTGGAAGCGGGCGTCACTGAGGGTGAAGATCAGGCGGGCTTACCCCGCAGCCAAGCACGGACCAGAGCCGCGGCGACGACGGCCAGCGCCAGCACCGCGAGCAGCAGCGGCAGCTTGGCCGGGGCCACCGGCGACTGCACGGCCTGCGCGTTGCCGGTGTCCTTCTCGTCGACGGTGGGCGGCGGCACCTCGCCGGGGACGATCTCGGTGATCACCGGCGCTTGGACGAAGCTGCCGGGGAGCAGCGCCGCGTTGCTGATCACGCCGGCGATCGAGTCGCCGCCGATGCCGGTGGAGGAACCCGGGCCGGTCTGGACCGGGAGTTCGCTGCCCGGGCCGCCGGGCTGACCCGGCTTCGGGGGCTCAGGCTTCGGGGGTTCCGGGTTCGGCGGTTCGGGCTTGGGCGGTTTGGGGATTTCGGGGACTCCCGGAACCTCCTCGACGACGCCCTGCGTCAGGTTGCCGACGGCGTTCACCGCACCCTGCGCGGGCTTGCAGACACCCTGCGCGGCGAGGTCGCCGACCGCGTTGTCGGTCAGGCCGGTCGCCTTGACCACGTCGCCGACCGGAAGCGAAAGCAGCGGCTTCCGGCCTTCGGCTGTCCTGGCCTTCGAGTCCAAGCCGACCGTCACCACCTCGGATGAACCGAGTGGTGCCGCCGCGTCGAGGACGAGGCCGTCGCCGGACTTTCCGTTCTGCAGCGTCGAATCGCATTCGCCGGAAAGGGTCGGGCTCGGTTCCTCGGCGGCCGTCGCGGTCATCGGGAACGCTAATCCGGCCGTGACCGAAAGCGCGAATCCCCAAGCCGTGATCCGCCCGGCAGTCTTCCCCATCGAGTTCGTCCTCCGCCCCTCAAGACCCAACGCGGTTTAACGGAACGCGCTCACGCTACCCCACGAGCGTGACCGGCTGGGGCGCGCCGGGGAAAAACCGGCAAGGGTACTTTGCTGGCATGAAAATCGGTGCCCATGTCCGCGACGACGATCCGCTGGCCGCGGTCGCCGAGCGCGAAGCCGAAGTACTCCAGTTCTTCCTTTCCGACCCGCAGGGCTGGAAGGCTCCCAAACCCCACCCGCACGGCGAAGCGATCAAAGAATCGCCGGTCGAGGTGTTCATCCACTCGCCGTATCTGATCAATGTGGCGTCGATGAACAACCGCATCCGCATCCCGTCGCGGAAGAACGTGACGCAGCACGCGAACGGCGCCGCCGAAATCGGCGCGAAAGGGCTCGTCGTACACGGCGGCCACGTCGGTTCCGCGGACGACGTCGAAGAAGGCCTCGTCAACTGGCGCAAGCTTTTCGAGCGTGAACAGGAAAAGGGCGGCTTCGCCGTGCCGATCCTGATCGAGAACACCGCGGGCGGCGACAACGCCATGACCCGCGACCTCGACACGATCGCCCGGCTCTGGGACAAGGTCGGCGAATTCGGCGCGGGCTTCTGTTTCGACACCTGCCACGCGTACGCGGCGGGCTGGGACTTGACCGAGGCGGTCAAGAAGGTCAAGGCCATCACCGGCCGGATCGACCTGGTGCACCTCAACAACTCGCGCGACGAGTTCGGCTCCACGCGGGACCGGCACGCGAACGTCGTCGGCGGCGACGGCACGATCGATCCCGAGGTGCTGGCCGCCGTCGCGGCGGAGGCCGGCGCGCCCGTGATCGTCGAGACCCCGGCCGACGGCCAGGCCGCGGACATCGCCTACCTCCGGGAGCGCGTCGCCTCCGCCTGACTCCCCCCTTTCGCAATTCGTCACCTACTTGCCCGGACGACGGGCGCAAGTAGGTGACGAATTGCGTTTTCGGACCTGGGCTACCTGGGCGGGAGGTCGTTCCCTCTCGGGAGGGAGGGCCGGGCTCGCCGATCGCGAAAGGCTCGACCTCGACCGGGAAGCACCCGGTTCTGGAGGGAAGCCATGAACATCAAGTCGAAGATCGCCGCGGTCGCCGTGCTCGCCGTCGCGGCGGGAACGCTGGGGGCGACGCAGGCGAACGCGGCGTCGGGGCCGGGAGCGACCGTCATCGGGTCGGCGGGCGGACCGCTGACGTTCCCCGGCTACGGGGCCGACCCGGTCCGATTCGACTTCGCCGCCTTCGGGGAACCGGGGAAATCGTCGGGCCGGTTCCACGTGAATCACCTGACCGAGGACGGGAAGCTCGTCGCCGATTTCGACGGCAAGGTCGACTGCGTCTCGCGTGAAGGCGACCTCGCCATCTTGACCGGCGTGATCGAACGCGCCGACATCCCCGGGTTCCCGGTGAACGTGGTCGGCCGCCGCGTCGGCTTCTCGGTACGGGACGTGCCGCGCGGCCACGACCGGATCGGCTGGAGCTGGGCGTTCGGCTCGTTCGAGCACGACGTCCTGCCCTGCACCGGACCGATTCCGTTCTTCGAAACGAGCACGGGCGGCTACCTCGTACGCTGAATTCGCTTGACCCTCACACCACGGGAGGGTCGAGCCTGGGCCGTATGAAGAAGCGGACCGGGTACCGGGCGGAGGACGGCGTGCACGTCGTCCCCGCGCCGGAAACCCGTTGGCAGGTACTGACCGTTTTCGGCTACCCGCTCGGCGGGCCCGCCGCTTTCGACGGCTCCGCCGCCCTGCTGGAGGCCGAGAGGCTCGCCGAGCGCCGGTCGGCCGGATCGGGGGCGCCGTCGAGGAAACCGCCGATCGGATCGTCGTCCCCGGCGGCGCGGACCGGATCCCTGCGCGGCTGGTAGATCTCCCGGATCACCAACGCGCAGAGGCCGACCACCGCGAGGTCGCGGACGACGACGGCGCCGAGGAACCAGTCTTCGGGCAGTCCTTTGTTGTCGACGCCGAGGTAGTACATCATCCGCGGCGCCCAGACGAACGCGTCGAGGATCATCCAGCCGAGCAGCAGCCGCCAGCGCGGGATCGCGAGCACCGCCAGCGGCACCAGCCACAGCGAGTACTGCGGGCTCCACACCTTGTTGGTCAGCAGGAACGCGGCCACCACGAGGAACGCGAGCTGCCCGAGCCGCGGACGGCGCGGCGCCTTCAGCGCGACGTACCCGATGCCGGCGCAGGCGGCGAGGAACAGCACCGCGACGACGGTGTTGAGCACGACCGGTGTCTGGCCCGCGGTGAGTTTCCCGTCGAACCCGGCCCAGCCGGAAAGGTGGGAGATCACGTTGTAGAGCGAGTCCGGATCCATCGGGCGCATCGTGTTGAGCCGGAAGAACTCCCACCAGCCGGTCGGCGCCGCGAGCGCGAACGGGACGTTGACCACCACGAACGTCGCCGCGGCGAGTCCGGCGGTGAGCGCCCACTGTCTGACCTTGCCCGCGCGCAGGCACAGGAAGAACAGCGGGATCAGCAGGAACAACGGATACAGCTTCGCCGCCGCGCCGAGACCGAGCAGGAACCCCGCGACCTCGGGCCGCCGCCGGGCCCAGGCGAGCAGTGCGGTCGCGGTGAACGCGGTCGCGATGGCGTCGAAGTTCGTGAAGACGTGCACCAGCGCCAGCGGCGAGATCGCGACCAGCGCGGCGTCCCACGGACGGCGTTTCAGTGATCGGCCGGTCGCCCACACCGTGACGAGCCACGCCAGCGCGAGCCAGAGCGCAGAGATGTTGAAATAGACGGCCACCGGCAGCGCGCCGGGCAGCCAGCCCGCTTCCGCGACCGAAAGCCACGCTTCGGTGAGCTTCGCGTTGATCCACTGGAACAGCCCGGTCGCGACCGGGTACTCCATGTACCGCGTGGTCTCCTTCGCCGTCCCCGCGTCTTCGGTCCACGAAGTCACGTACGGGAAGGTGTCCGGATCGTTCAGCCGCTCGGAACTGTAGAGCGGGACGATGTCCGAGTAACACATCGCGACGAACGGGCGGCCCGCCCGCCAGTCGAGCTGATGGGTCCCGGAGTCGTCGGTGTACTGCTGAATGCAGGACGCCTTGCCGAACCATGAGAGCAGCAACGCGAGGCAGGCGAGCAGCAGCCCGACCCGTTGCGGTGACCAGAACCAGTGCCGTCCCACGGCGGCGTGCTCGCCGAGCGGGCCGCCGATCGGCCTCGTGGCCGCGGCCACGAGCGGTTCGTTCCAGCTCGGGATGACCCGCTCGCCGGGGGTGAGGGAGAGCGGAGCCTCGGGCTGGGTCGTCTGGTCGGACACGTGGCGGATGTTAGCGCCTATCCGGGTGACCACCCGGTGATGTCGCCGCTCGGCCATTCGGGCCTCTGCCGCGAGTCGTCCGTCTGGACACGCGAGTCGGCCGGCCAATCACGCGTGTCGTCCACTCGATCACGCGAAAGCGACGTCGCCGCTGTCGTAGAACCCGGCCAGCACCTCCGCGGCCGCGCCGAACGCGACGACGTCGTCGCCCATCTCGTCGAGGTCGACCTGGATCCGTTGCCAGTGCGGCAAAGGCAGGAGCTCCCGCAGTCGCGCGGCGACGGTGTCGCGGTACACCTCGGGTTCCGCGCGGACCGAACGGCCGGTCAGCACGACACGTTCGAGGTCGAGCACCTGGACGAGGTCGGCGAGCCCGATCCCCAGCAGGCCCGCCGCCTCCTCGGTGGTCGCCGCCGCGTTGTGCAGCACCTCGACGCAGCCGCGCCGGCCGCACGCGCAACGCGGTCCGTCGAAGGCGAGCGTGGTGTGCCCGAATTCGCCGGCGTTGGTCCGCGGCCCGCGGTACAGCCTGCCGTCGATCAGCAGGCCGACGCCGATCCCGGTGCCGACGAGGACGACGGCGGTCGCGGTCTGGTCGCCGCCGGTCCATTGCTGGGCGAAGGCGGCGGCGTTGGTGTTCTTGTCGAGCCGCACGGGCAGTCCGGTGCGTTTCGCGAGCAGGTCGCGCAGGGGGACGTGGTGCCAGCCCGGCATGTTGGTGGCGTCCCGGACCACTCCTTCGCGGTGGTCGAGCGGGCCGACGGAGCCGACGCCGAGGCCGAGGACGCGTTCACGCTCGACACTCTTCAGCAGCTCTTCGGTCGCCTCGCCCAGGGCGGAAACCGCCTGGTCTGGAGTGAAGCCGGGTGACAGCGGCCCGCCGCGCGACGCGGTGATCTTCCCGGTCAGGTCGGTCATGAGCACCCGGAACGAGTCCCGGTCGAGCTGGGCGCCGAGCGCGTGCCGGGCGTTCGCGCGGACGCGCAGGAGTGTGCGCGGTTTGCCGACGCCGGACGCGGGCTGGCGTTCTTCGTCCAGCAGGCCGGTTTCGAGCAGGTCGGGGACGATCTTCGAGACGGCCTGCTGCGTGAGCCGGGTGCGTTCGGCGAGTTCGACGCGGCTGAGGCCGCCCGCGCGCAGGATGTGCGTGAGCAGCAGCGCCCGGTTGTGCTGGCGCAGGCCACGCAGATTGACCCCGGTCTCCGGCATAGCGCGCATCCTGCCATGACTGGCTGATTACGCAACACTGTTGTTTAATGGGCGTATGGCTGACTTGCGAGTGGGGATCTTCGGATACGGCACCGGCGGGCGCGTCTTCCACGCCCCGCTGGTCAACGCGACGCCCGGGCTGACCCCGGCCGCCATCGTCACCTCGAACCCGGACCGGGTGGCGCAGGCAGGCGCCGACTATCCGGGCGCCGACGTGCTGCCGGACGCGGACGCGTTGTTCGCGAAGGCCGGCGAGCTGGACCTGGTCGTCGTCAGCACGCCGAACCGCACGCACGTCCCGCTCGCGCTTCGGGCGATCGAGGCAGGGCTGCCCGTCGTCGTCGACAAGCCCTTCGCGCCGACAGCGGCCGAGGCAGCGAAGGTCGTCGAAGCGGCGAAGGCCAAGGGCGTCGGCCTGACGGTGTTCCAGAACCGGCGGTTCGACTCGGACTTCCTCACCGTCCGGAAGATCCTCGACGCGGGCCGCCTCGGGGACGTCTTCCGCTTCGAGTCGCGCTACGACCGCTGGGTGCCGAAGCCGCGGGAAAACTGGCGCGAGTTCGGCGATCCCGCCGAGGCGGGCGGGCTCCTGTACGACCTCGGCGCGCATATCGTCGACCAGGCGCTCCAGCTGTTCGGCCCGGTCACCGAGGTCTACGCGGAGGTCGACAGGCGCCGTGCCGGGGTGTCGGTCGACGACGACGTCTTCGTCGCCCTCCAGCACGCGAACGGCGTGCGCTCGCACCTGTGGGCGTCCGCGCTCGCGGGAACCCGGAACCCGCGGTTCCGCGTGCTCGGCGACAAGGCGACCTTCACCAAATACGGCCTCGACGTGCAGGAACCCCAGATCAAGGACGGACTGCGGCCGGGCGACCCCGGCTGGGGCATCGAACCGTCGTCGGACGCCGGCGTGCTCGGCGTGAACGACGACGTCGAAACCGTGCCCACCGAGGTCGGCCGCTACGAGGACTTCTACGCGCAGGTGCGCGACGCGCTGCTCGGCAAGGGCGATTTCCCGGTCGATCCCGCCTCCTCCGTCGAGGCGCTCCGGGTCATCGAAGCCGCTCACCTTTCGGGTGCCGAACGGCGCGTGGTCACCCTCTAGCTCCGGGAGCTGAAGGGGACTTTCCCCGCATCAGATGAAGCGAAGGGGCCCTTCACCGCGTGCCATGCCAGGGTCCCGGCAAGTGGACCCGACGGGAGCAGGCTCCCGCAAGGAGCCTCACCCGGCTCTTGACTGTCCACAAGGGACACTTTGCGAGACAAAGGTGCCCGATGTGGGTGACTTGCGCGGTTTTGCGAGGGGGTCGTGAGTGATTTTTGTTGTTCTAACCCTCATTGCCACTCACGACCCCCGCCGGCGCCCGGAATCCGGCCTGCCGACAGTGCAGGAATAGTCGCCTGACGTGCAAGATCTCGACTTTGCCGGGACCCTGGCATGCCATGCGGTGAAGGGCCCCTTCAGCTACTCGTTGTCGCCTCTGCCGCCCCCGCGGCCGGGACCGTTGTTGCCGCCGCCTTCTTCGCCTTCGTTGTTCTCACTGGACGAAGGCGGGTTCCGCGAGCTGGACGGCGGTTCCTCCTCGTTGCGCGAAGACGATGGCCCGGTCGACGGTCCGGTCGACGGCGTGCCGGTCTCGGTCGAACCCTCGTCCTCGCCCGGCGGGGTCTGCGTCGACGGGACGGTGTTGTTGTCGTCCCCGCCGATGATCTTGACCTTGTCGAAGCGCTCCCCCGGTTTCCCGTTCAGGTACAGGGAAAGGAACTTCTGCCAGATCGGCCCGGCGATCGTCGAACCGAAGATCGCCTTGCCGTTCTTGCCCTTCAGCGGCTTGTCACCGTCGCCACCGACCCAGACCGCGGCCGAGATCGACGGTGTGTAGCCGACCATCCAGGTCTGCGAGTTGGAGTCCTTCGCCGACGCGGGCTCGCCCGGCCGGTAGGTGTGCTGCTGGGTTCCCGTCTTGCCCGCGCACTCATGGCCGTTGGGGCACTTGAGCTTCGAGAACGGGATGACACCCTTGAGCGACTCGGTGACGTTGCCGGCGATCTGCTTGCTCTTGTCGGAGTTGTCGGAGAACGCGGGCTTCGCCTCTTCCGGGGCCGAGTAAGCGGCCTCGTCCTGCGAGTTGGTCACCTTGGCGACGAAGTGCCTGGTCCGCCGCTGGCCATCGCCCGCGAACGTCGCATACGCGGCGGCCATGTCCTCCGGGCTCACGGCCGTCTTGCCACCGCCGAGCGCGATGTTGTTGTCGGCGAACAGTTCGGAGGCGCCCTCGGGGGCGGGTTTGATCCCGGCGTCCTTGGCGGCCTGCGCCACCGGCCCGGGCTTGGTCACGTTCACGACCATGTCGTAGAACACCGTGTTCGCGGAGCGCTGCATCGCTTCGGAAACCGTGCACTGCGCCGAACACGAGCTGCCGGGCCCCGCGTTCCGGATCGTCCACTTCCCGAACTGCCGGTTGTTGGACCCGTCGAACGTCGAGTTGATGCCGCCCTTGCCCATCTGCAGGTACGCGGTGAGGTCGAACGGCTTCATCGACGACCCGGGGTTCTGCGGCGTATTCGCCCAGTCCCGGCCCTTCTGGTCTTTGCCGTCGGGCCCCTTCACGATGGACGGCCCGCCGTAGTACGCCTTCACCCCGCCGGTCTTCGGGTCGATCGCGACGAGCGCGTTGAGCAGGTTCTCGTCGGTCTGGCCCTTCATCCCCTCGGCGACCGCTTGCTCGGCCGCGGCCTGCGCCTTCTGGTCGATGGTCGTGTAGACCTTGTAGCCGCCCCGGTAGTAGACGTCGTCGGTGATGCCGTTCGCGGCGAGCTCTTCCTTGACCTTGTCGCGGATGAACGGGTTGACCACGCCTGCCTGCTGCTTGTCCTCCTGCGGGATCGGCGTCGGGAACTGGAGGTTCGCGCGATCCGCGGCGGAGAGGAAACCGTTCTGCACCATGCGGTTCAGCGCGACGGTCCAGCGTTCGTTCGCGACCTTCGGGTTCTCCGAGCGGCCCGGCTGCTGGATGAGGCCGGCGAGGAGCGCCGCCTCGGAGGCGTTGAGCTCACCGGCGGGCTTGCCGAAGAACGCCTGTGCGGCCGACTCGATCCCGTACGCGCCACGCCCGAAGTAGATGATGTTCAGGTACGCCGAGATGATGTCCTTCTTCTCGTACGTTTGGTTCATCTTGAAGGATTTGGCGAGCTCGGTCCACTTACGGGCGAGCGACGATTCGTCGTCCCCGCTGGCGACCTTGATGTACTGCTGGGAGATGGTCGAACCACCGCCCTTGCCCGCGGTCACCTGGTTGTAGACCGCGCGCAGGATGCCGCCGATGTCGAAGCCCGAGTTCGTCTCGAACGAGGCGTCCTCGGTGGCGATGACGGCCTTCTTGACGATGTCCGGGATCTGCTCCGGCGTCAGGATCTGCCGGTTGCCACCCTTGGGGACGTCCTTGCCCATCTCGGTGTTGTCGGCGTAGTAGTACGTCACCGCCTGGCCCTGCGTGGCCGCGATGGCCTGCGGCGACGGGACGTCGACGGCGAAGTAGGTGATCACGAACGCGATCGCCGGGATGACGACGAACAGGCCGAACAGCGCGAGCAGCACTCGCCGGATGCGTCTCCACCGGCGCTTCTTGCGCTGCGCCGGGGTGAGGATCGGCTTCCCGTTCTCGTCGGTCTCCGGGGCGTACTGCTCGTCCTCGTACGGCTCTTCGTATTCACGACCGCCACGATCGACGGTGCCGTTGTGCTCGTGATGCGTGATGAGGTCCGGCTCGTGCTGCGGCGCGACCGGCGGCCGCTGCGAACGCCGCGGTGGCTGTTGGGGCGGCGGCTGCTGAGGCCCGCCCTGCCGCTGCCACGGTGCCTGCCCTTGGCCCTGCCTGCCGGGGCCCTGCTGCTGCCCGTATCCCGGAGGCGGTCCGGCGGGGCGGCGGGGTGGTCCGGCCGGGCGCTGCGGACGACGTGCGGGGTCAGGGTCCTGACCTGGCCATCCGCCGTGGGGATCGTCGTTCACTGGGACGTCCTCCGAACCTTCCGTGGGTGAGCGCGGTCCTGCGGTCGCAGGTCTCCTTCTAGTTAAGACGTATCGGATCGGTTCAGGTTCACCGGCGTGAAGAAAAAAGGTGTGCCGGGCGACCGCCCGGCACACCTTCCTTCATGCGTTTCGCCCGGTCATCACGGGTCTTCGGCGTTCGGGAACAACGGATCCGAAGTCCCCGGCCCCGGCCTTGTCGGTTTGGTGGGCTTGGTCGGCTTCGTCGGCCAGCCGCCGGTCTCCGTCGTCTCCGTCGGCGAGGTGGGCGTCGACGGTGTCGGGGTGGTCGACGGCGTCGAGGGCGGTGTCGACGTCTCCGGCGGCTTCTGTGCCGTCGTGGACGGCACGTACCGCGCGTCCTTGCCGATCGGTTTGACGCTCTCGAACTTCTCCGAAGGCTTGCCGGTCATGTACCGGGACATGAAGTCTTCCCAGATCGGACCGGCGATGGTCCGGCCGTAGATCGGCTTGCCGCTCTTGTCGTGCAGCGGCCTGTTGCCGTCGCCGCCGACCCACACCGACGTCGAGATGCTCGGCGTGTAGCCCACCATCCAGGTCTGCGCGTTGCGGTCGTTGTAGCTCGCGGGGTCCTTGCCTTGAGGGTCGTACTGGTGCGTCCCTGTCTTGCCCGCGCACTCGTGGCCCTTCGGGCACTTGAGCTTCGAGTACGGGATGACCTCTTCGAGCGCGTCGGTGACGTTGCCCGCGATCTGCTTGCTCTTGCCGGCGTCGTCACTGAAGGCGGGGGCTCCCTTGGGAGCCGTCTCGTCGAACTCGACCTCGTCCTGCGAGTTGGTCAGCTTGGCGACGAAGTGCTGCTTCTGCCGGACGCCGTCACCGGCGAAGGTGGCGAAACCGGCCGCCATGTCCTCCGCGGTGGTGACCGTGCCACCACCGCCGAGCGCGATGTTGATGTCGGGGCTCAGCTTCGCCTTGCCGCCGTCGGCCTCCACCATCACGCCGGCTTCCTTCGCGGCCTTCGCCACCGGGTCGATCTTCGTCTCGTTGCGGACCATGTCGTAGAACACGGTGTTCGCGGAGACCTTCATCGCCTCGGCGACCGTGCACTGCGCGCCGCAGCTGGAACTCTCGCCCGCGTTCCGGATCGTGCGACCGTCGAACTTCCGGTTGTTGGAGCCGTCGAAGGTCTCGCCGAGTCCCTTGCCCATCTTGAGGAACGCGGCGAGGTCGAAGGCCTTGAACGCCGAACCGGGGTTGTGCGGCACGTTCGCCCAGTCGATGGCCTGGACCTTCTGGCCCTGCGCGTTCTCGGTCCAGTCCGGACCGCCCCAGTACGCGACCACGCCGCCGGTCTTGGGGTCTATCGCGACCAGTGCGTTCAGGATGTTCTCGTCCGTCTGGCCCTTCATCCCCTCGGCGACGGACTCCTCGGCCATCTTCTGCGCCTTGGGGTCGATCGTCGTGGTGATCTTGAAGCCGCCCTGGTGTAACCGGTCCTGGTCGTAGCCGCGGGCTTCGAGTTCGTCGATCACCCGGTTGCGGATGTGCAGGCTCAGCGTTCCGGCGTCGTCGGCCTTCGCCTGCGCCTTCGGGATCGGCTTCGGGAACTGCGCGGCGGCGCGCTCACCCGGATCGAGCCACTTGTTCGCCACCATCTGGTCCATCACGAAGTTCCAGCGTCGCTGCGCGTACGCGTCGTTCTCGGACTTGCTCGGGCCCTGGATCAGCCCGGCGAGCAGAGCCGCCTCGGACGCGCCGAGCTCCTTGGCCGGCTTCTTGAAGTAGGCCTGCGCGGCCGCTTCGATGCCGTTCGCGCCGCGGCCGAAGTAGATGGTGTTGAGGTAGGCGGTGATGATCTCCTCTTTGGACATCTGGTTGTTCATCTTGAAGGACTTCGCCAGCTCGGTCCATTTACGCGTGAGCGTCGGTGCCTCGTTGGCCGTGGCCTTCTTGATGTACTGCTGGGAGATCGTCGAACCGCCGCCCTGACCGCCGGTGACGTTGTTGTAGACCGCGCGCAGGATGCCGCCGACGTCGAAGCCGGAGTTGGTCTCGAACGACGAGTCCTCGGCCGCGTACACGGCCTTCTTGACGGTGTCCGGGATATCGCCGGGCTGCAGCAGGTACCGGCTGCCGCCACTGGCGGGCGCGATCTTGCCCATCGGGCTGCCGTCGGCGTACATCAGCGTGATCGGCTGGCTCTGCAGGCTCGCGACGCTTTCCTGCGACGGGACGTCCACGAAGAAATAGGTGATGACGAACGCGATCGCGGGCACCACGACGAAGAGGCCGAACATCGCGTAGAGGACGCGGCGGATGATCCGCCAGCGTCGCTTTTTGCGCTGCTTCGGCGTGAGGACCTTCTTCTTGCCGTCCTCTTCGTCTTCGGCGGGCTCGTCGTACGGGTCTTCGCCCTCGGCGCCGAGCGCGGTGCTTTCGTGACGATCGTCATAGCGATCGTCGTACGGGTCGTAGCCGTACGGGTCTTCGGTGCCGTTGTGCGCGTGATGCGTGATGAGATCCGGCTCACGCTCGTACGGCTCCGGTTCGACCGGCCGGACCAGCGCGGTCGCCTGGTCGGCGGGAGCCGGGGGACGGCGGTTGCCGGGCGGAGGCGGCGGCGGGCGGTGGCCGGCGGCGCCCTGACGGACACGCTGGTCACCGGCGGGCCCACGGGCGGGCACCGGCGGCGGGGGCCCCTGCCTGCGCGGCGGCATGCCGTTGGGGCGGCGCGGGGCCGCGGGACGGCGCGGTTCGCCTGTGTCGTTGTCGGACGGCCACTCTGGGCCGCCACTGTCACCGCCAGGCCACTGCGGATTCGGCGGAGTCGCCGAGCGTGGCGGCGGAGTCGAGCGGGGAGTGCCGTTCGGAGGCGTCCGGCGCTGGGGGCGGCGCGGGGGTTCTTCGCTCGGCCAGCCGGGTTCGTCGGCTTCACCCGGCCACTGGGCACGGCGAGGTGCATCAGGCTCCTGGCCTGGCCAGGAGCGGTTGCGGTCGTCGTTCACGAATGGGCCTCCCAGACCGGCGCTTCGGGGGACGCCGCTCTGTGCTCAACTGCGTTTTCGATACCTGTCACTGACCCGCTGTCCTCTGCGAACGGGTCCGTGGCCGGGTGGTTCCCGGATCTCCTGTTCCGAGGACGTAGGAGCGCACCAGGTGGTTCCAGTGACAGCTCCCGCAGACCTCGACCTCGTAGACGGTGAACTCCGCGAAGAGCCCGTCCATCCGCACCAGTTCTTCCGGCGTCTTGGCCGATCCGGCGGCGTGCTTGAGCTCGTCGCCGTACACCCAGGACACCAGGGTCAGTTCCTCCCGGTGGCAGACCGGGCAGTCCTGCTCACCTGGTCGTCCGTGGAATTTCGCGGCCCGCAGGAGGTACGGGCCAGCGTCGCAGACGTCGTACGTGCCGACGCGTCCGGAGTGGACGCCCTTGAGCAGCGAGCGCCGCTGTAAGGCGTAGTCCACGACCTGCCGCTGGTTTCGCACGCCAACAGAGTACGGGCTATTGCTGTGTGGTCCACGCCCCGTTCGCGAGGGGACGGTCCGTGCGCGGTCGGACACGCCGAAGATTCGATAACTGTCCGATGAATTTCGGCCGGATTTCCGGGTGCTCGATCGGGGTTAGCTACACCACTTCGATGTATCGGCGCGATATAGTGGGCCGGTAGGTTGACCGAGCCGGTCTCGGTGGCCAACGCGACCGGTCGCGGTTTGTTCCCGGAAGGGGGTGCGGTGTGCTCGAGCTCGCGATCTTGGGGCTGCTGCACGAGACCCCCATGCACGGTTACGTGCTGCGCAAACGTTTGCATGAGACGCTCGGGATGTTCCGGACGTTCTCGTACGGCTCGCTGTACCCGACCTTGCGCCGGCTGCTTCGCGCCGGTTACCTCGTCGAGGAACTCGAAGAGGTGGAAGACCGGGCATGGGCACGCCGGGGCAAGCGCGTGTACAAGCTCACCGCCGAGGGCAAGGAACGGTTCGCCGAACTGCTCGGCGACGCCGGGCCGCAGACGTGGGACGACGAAGGCTTCGGCGTCCACCTGGCGTTCTTTTCGAGGACACCGGCCGACGTCAGGATGCGAATCCTGGAAGGCCGTCGTCGTCGGGTCGAGGAGCGCCGAGAAGGGCTTCGGACGGCAATGGCGCGGGCCGAGGAGAAGATCGACCGCTACACCCGTGAACTGCACCGGCTCGGGCTGGAGTCCAGTGAGCGGGAGGTGCGCTGGCTCAACGAGCTCATCGCGCACGAACAGGCCGAGCAGCGTGGACCGGAGACCTGAGGCGCTCCGGAGTGCTCGCTGCGCACCACCTACAACTGTTGAACTAATGAAGGAGAAACCGGCATGGGCGAGAACCGCCGCGTTCGGGTGGCCATCGTGGGCGTCGGCAACTGTGCGGCCTCGCTGGTCCAGGGCGTTCAGTACTACCGCGACGCAGATGCCGGCACTCGCGTGCCCGGTTTGATGCACGTCGTGTTCGGCGAGTACCACGTCCGCGACATCGAGTTCGTCGCCGCGTTCGACGTGGACGCCAAGAAGGTCAGCCGCGACCTGTCCGAGGCGATCTTCGCCTCCGAGAACAACACCATCAAGATCGCCGACGTGCCGCCGCTGGGCGTCACCGTGCAGCGCGGTCACACCTACGACGGACTCGGCCGCTTCTATCGCGAGACCATCGAGGAGTCCGACGAGACCCCGGTCGACATCGTCGCGGCACTGCGCGAGGCCGAGGTCGACGTGCTCGTCTCGTACTTGCCGGTGGGCTCCGAAGAGGCCGACAAGTTCTACGCGCAGGCGTGCATCGACGCCGGCGTGGCGTTCGTCAACGCGCTGCCGGTGTTCATCGCCTCCGACCCCGAGTGGGCGGAGAAGTTCCGCGCGGCCGGCGTCCCGATCGTCGGTGACGACATCAAGTCGCAGGTCGGCGCCACCATCACGCACCGTGTGCTGGCGAAGCTGTTCGAAGACCGCGGCGTCCAGCTCGACCGGACGATGCAGCTCAACGTGGGCGGGAACATGGACTTCCTGAACATGAAGGAGCTGGAGCGGCTCGAGTCGAAGAAGATCTCGAAGACCCAGTCGGTCACGTCGCAGGTCGACCGCGAGCTCGGCAAGGGCAACGTCCACATCGGGCCGTCCGACTACGTGCAGTGGCTCGACGACCGCAAGTGGGCCTACGTCCGGCTCGAGGGCCGCGCCTTCGGTGACGTGCCGCTGAACCTGGAGTACAAGCTCGAGGTGTGGGACTCGCCGAACTCGGCGGGCATCATCATCGACGCCGTGCGCGCCGCGAAGATCGCGCTGGACCGCGGCATCGGCGGCCCGATCCTGTCGGCTTCCTCGTACTTCATGAAGTCGCCGCCGGAGCAGTACGACGACGCCACCGCGCGTGACGAGGTGGAGAAGTTCATCGCCGGCGAGGCGTGACCCTCCCGTAGCGCGCTATGAAGGGGCCTTTCATTGCAAAATTTGCAATGAAAGGCCCCTTCATAGCATCGGGAGGCAGGGCGACCCCGCGTGACCGACCCGACTTCAGTCCTTCGCGTCCTGAAGCGCCGCAGGCAGGTCTGTGATCTTCCCGACCACCGTCGTCTCCGCCAGTACCGCCGGATCCGGCGGGAAGTGCGGATTCGGCACCGCGTACACCTTCATCCCCGCGGCCAGCGCCGCGCGCAGCCCGTTCGTCGTGTCCTCCACGGCCGCGCAGTTCTTGGGCTCCGCGCCCAGCAACTCTGCCGCCTTCAGGTACACGTCGGGCGCCGGTTTCCCCGCGCCGACCTGCTCCGAAGACACCGCCGTCGGCACCGGCAGCCGCGTGATGTCGAGGAACGCCTTGATCAGCAGCGGCGGTGAAGAGCTCGCGATCGCCACCGGCCAGTGCTTCGCGACTTCGCGGACGACACCCGGCGCGCCCGGGATGATCGGCGGTTTCTCCGCGTACCGCCGCGCCATCCGCTCGATCACCACCTGCGCGACGTCCGACGGCCGGAGTCGCACGCCGAGGTCGTGCGCCAGGTAGGCGGCCCATTCGGGGGTGCTCATCCCCTGCATCGCCCTGGTCGATTCCTCCCGCCAGGTGCCGTGGAACTCGTGGACGACGGATCGCCGGACCTCGTCCCACATCGTTTCCGAATCCACCAGGACACCGTCGAGATCGAAAATCACCGCTTCCACGCTTCCAAGCCTAGGCGGTGGAAACCTGTGCGGCATATTACTTAGCCATGCTCAGTAATATTAGTTAGCATGGCTAAGTGACCACGAAAGTCGCCGACCTCGCCCACCGGCTCCGCCCGCTGGTGTTCCGGCTGTACTACCTCGTCCGCCGGGAGACGCCGCAAGTTCAGCTCACCCTCACCCAGGGATCGGTGCTGTCGGAGCTGCTGAACGGCGGTCCGCGCCGGATGAGCACGCTCGCCGACCTGGAACGGGTCCGGATGCCGACGATGACCGACGTCGTCCGCCGTCTCGAACGGCTCGGCCTGGTCAGCCGTCGTCGCGATCCCGCCGACGGCCGGGCGGTGCTCGTCGAGGTCACCGAACAGGGGCAGCGCTTCCATCGGCGGTTGATCGTCGCCAGAGAGGAATTCCTCCGCGAGCGGCTCTTCGAGCTGGACGAGACCGACCGCACCGCGATCGAAGCCGCGCTCCCCGCTCTCACCAGGTTGCTGCACGAAGACAAGAAGGAGGAACTGATCCGCGATGAGCGCTGAGCACCACTCAAGCCTGTTGGACGCCGTCAAGGGACAGCCCAAACAGGTATGGATCACCGCGTTCGCCGCGGTCATCGCGTTCATGGGCATCGGGCTCGTCGACCCGATCCTGCTGTCGATCGCGGAGGGCCTGAAGGCGACGCCGTCCGAAGTGACGCTGCTGTTCTCCAGCTACCTCGGCGTCCAGGCGGTCGCCATGCTGGTGACCGGCGCGATGAGTGCCCGGTTCGGGGCCAAGCGGACCGTGATCGTCGGGCTGACGCTGGTCGTCGTCGCCACCGCGCTGTGCGCCGCGTCCGGGTCGATCGAGCAGCTCATCGGGCTGCGCGCGGTCTGGGGACTCGGCAACGCCTTCTTCATCGCGACCGCGCTTTCGGTCATCGTCGGCGCCGCGACCGGCGGCCAGGCGGGCGCGATCCTGCTGTACGAAGCCGCGCTCGGTGTCGGCCTCGCGGTCGGTCCGCTGCTGGGCGCCCTGCTCGGCAGCATCTCGTGGCGCGGCCCGTTCTTCGGTACTTCGCTGCTGATGCTGTGCGGTCTCGTGCTGTGCTCGATCTTCCTGACCGCCGACGCGAAGGAGCAGCGGCCCAAGATCCGCCTGCTCGACCCGTTCCGCGCGCTGAAGCACGGCGGCCTGCTGCGTACCTCGATCGGTTCCGCGCTCTACACCGCCGCGTTCTTCGTGGTGCTGGCCTGGTCGCCGTTCGTGCTGGAGTGGAGTGCCGTCGCCGTCGGCCTGATCTTCTGCGGCTGGGGCCTTTCGGTCGCCGTCGCGGGGGTGGTGCTGGCGCCGAAGCTCGCCGCGAAGCTCGGTGAGCGGCACGCGACCGTGGTCGCCGTCTTCGGCTACGCCGTGCTGCTGCTGATCATGGCGATCCCGAGCAAGCCGGTGCTGGTGGTCGGCATCATCCTGTCGGGGCTGGTGTCCGGTCTGCTCAACACGCTCTTCACCGGCACGGCCATGTCGATCAGCGGCGCCCCGCGTCCGGTCGCGAGCGCGGGCTACAACTTCTGCCGCTGGCTCGGTGGCGCGGTCGCCGCGACCGTCGTCGGTCACCTGGGCGAGTGGTTCGGCGCGAAGCAGGCGCCGTTCGTCATCGCCGCGATCCTGTGCGTGCTCGCCGGTGCCCTGCTGACGATCCGCGAGAAGACCGCCGATCCGCACACGATCCCGGCCGAAGCGGTCCTCGTGGGCGAAGAGATGTGAATCGGAACAAAAGGTGAACGCCGGACCAACGAGGGGTTTCCTCTCGTCGGTCCGGTGCCTTAGCGTCGACCTCCCGAACTGCCTGACCGGAGGTCCGAGTGAAGTTCCTTCCGTTGCTGGCCGGCCACTCACCAAGCCGGGCGTCAGTGACCTGTACCTACCGCTGTGGCGACGCGTGCTTCCACGACGCGCCGAACACTTCGGACAACCCCACCTTCGCCGACGTGCTCGGCGCGGTGAGCCGCCGCGGCGCGTTGAAGGCGACCGCCGTCGTCGCACTGGCCGCCGGTACGCCGCTCGCGCTCGCCGCGCCCGCGTCGGCCGCTCCCGAGGGGCGTCCGAAACCACCACCCGGCACCGACTACAAGCGGGTCAGCCCGAACACGCTCGACGCCGTTGTCGTGCCAGAGGGCTACGAGCAGGGCATCGTGATCCGCTGGGGTGACGCGGTGCTGCCCGGCGCGCCCGAGTTCGACTTCGACCACCAGACCGCCGAAGCGCAGGCGAAGCAGTTCGGCTACAACTGCGACTTCGCCGCGCTGCTGCCGCTCGACCACTGGGGGCTCTCCTCGCTGCTGGTCACGAACCACGAGTACACGTCGGAAGAGTTCATGTTCCGCGGTTACGACCGGGACAACCCGACCGAGGAACAGGTCAAGATCGCCTGGGCCGCCCACGGGCTGACCGTCGTCCAGGTGTCGCGCGGACGCGACACCGGGCATCTGCGGCCAAGGATGTCCCGCTACAACCGGCGGATCACGCTGCACACGCCGTTCAAGGTGACGGGTCCGGCGGCGGGCAGCGACCTGCTCAAGACCGCCGCCGACCCCACCGGAACTGTCGTGCTCGGCACGATGAACAACTGCGCGGGCGGCGTCACGCCCTGGGGCACGATCCTGTCGGGCGAAGAGAACATCAACCAGTACTTCGGCAACGCGGACACGGTGGCCGACCCCGTGAAGCGCAAGCGATACGCGCGCTACGGCATCAAGGGCACCGCGACCACCCGCAAGTGGGAGCGGTTCGACGCGCGCTGGGACATCGCCAGGGAGCCGAACGAGGCCCACCGCTTCGGCTGGGTGATCGAACTGGACCCGAACGATCCGGACAGCACCCCGGTCAAGCACACGCATCTGGGCCGGTTCAAACACGAGACGGCGAACATCCGGGTCGCCAAGGACGGCCGGGTGGTCGCCTACTCCGGCGACGACGAGCGCTTCGAGTACATCTACAAGTTCATCTCGAAGGGCCGCATGAAGCCGGGCGACAGCGCGCATGCCCGGCGGCACAACATGACCCTGCTCGACGACGGCACGCTCTACGTCGGCCGGTTCACTGGCGACAGCCCGGCCGCCGAGATCGACGGCACCGGGAAACTGCCCAGTGACGGCGAATTCGACGGCAGCGGCGAGTGGATCCCGCTGGCGTCGGGCAACAAGTCCTTTGTGGATGGAATGACCGCCGAAGAGGTGTACGTCTTCACCCGCGAGGCGGCCGACAAGGTGGGCGCCACCAAGATGGACCGCCCGGAGGACATCCAGGCGCATCCGCGCACCGGCCGCATCTACTGCGCGCTCAGCAACAACGTCGAACGAGGCAACCCCGGCAAGGAAGGTGCCACCGAGCCCAACCCGCGGCTGAACAACAAGCACGGTCAGGTGCTGGAGTTCGAGGAACGGCGCGGCGACGCGCTCGCGCTGACGTTCAGCTGGCGGCTGTTCCTGGTGTGCGGCGATCCCGCGTCGCCGGACACCTACTTCGCCGGTTTCCCCAAGGACCAGGTCTCGCCGATCTCCAGCCCGGACAACGTGGCCTTCGACGACCACGGCAACCTGTGGATCTCCACCGACTCGGCGGGCGCGCTCGGCATCAACGACGGCCTCTACTCGGTGCCGCTGGAGGGCCGCAACCGCGGGGAGCTGAAGCTGTTCCTCACCGTGCCCCGCGGCGCGGAGACCTGCGGGCCGATCGTCGAGCGGAAGATCGTCACGGTCTGTGTCCAGCATCCGGGTGAAGTCGACGGCGCGAACGCCGACAAACCGGCCTCCCATTGGCCGGACGGCGGGGAAACCCAGCCGCGTCCCTCGGTGGTGGCGGTCTGGAAACCCGGCAGGCATGGCCTGTCCGACATCGGTTCCTAGTCGAAAAGCAACGATCTAGCAGTGCTTTTGGTCGATGGCGCGCTGCCACTCCGGCAGCGCGCCATCGCTCGTTCGCGCGCTGTTCATCTTCTGGCCAGTGCCGGATCTCTTTGGTCGCTTACCGTCACGACGTTCCCCCGACTGGACTACGTGTACCCACCGCGACCATGGAGGCCCTGTGTCCTTCGAGCCTCAGCGGCTGCTGCCGTTGATCACCTCCCACCCCGGTGGCCGCTCCGCGGTCACCTGCGAGTACCGCTGCGGCAACGCGTGCGCCCACCCCGAGCCCAACACGTCGGACAACGAATACTTCGGCGACGTCGTCAAGAACATGCTGTCCCGCCGTGGCGCGCTGAAGGCCGGTGCCGTGATGGCCGCGGCCGCCGGTGGTTTCGCCGCGCTGTCCGGCACGGCCGCCGCCGAAACCCCGGCTGACGTCTCCGCCGCGGGGCACGGCAAGCCGGGCCGCCCCGGGCGTCCGGTGCCCGGCACCGACTTCGAAGCGGTGCCGCCGAACACGCTCGACGCGATCACCATCCCCGAGGGTTACGAGCAGCGCGTCGTCATCCGCTGGGGCGACGCCGTCGAGTGGGGCGCGCCGAAGTTCGATTTCCACAAGCAGACCGCGGCCGCGCAGGCGAAGCAGTTCGGCTACAACTGCGACTTCGTCGGCCTGATCCCGCAGGATCCGCTGGGCATCCGCAACCTCATGGTGGTGAACCACGAGTACACCACCGAGGTCCACATGTTCCCGGCCGACCAGTACGACCCGAAGAACCCGACCGAGGAGCAGGTCAAGATCGCGTGGGCCGCGCACGGCCTTTCGGTCGTCCAGGCCTTCCGCGACCCGATCGGTGGCGCGCTGCGCGTGACGCCGAGCCCGTTCAACCGCCGCATCACGCTGAACACCGCCTTCGAGGTGCGTGGCCCGGCCGCCGGTTCGAAGTACCTCAAGACCTCCGCGGACCCGACCGGCCGCAAGGTCTTCGGCACGCAGAACAACTGCGCCGGCGGCGTGACCCCTTGGGGCACCGTGCTTTCCGGTGAGGAGAACGTCAACCAGTACTTCGCCAACGCGGCCAAGGTCACCGACCCGGTCGCGGCGGCACGCCTGAAGCGATACGGCTTCTCCGGCACCGAAAGCACCCGCAGGTGGGAGCGGTTCGACAAGCGCTGGGACCTCGCGCAGGAGCCCAACGAGGCCAACCGGTTCGGCTGGGTCGTCGAAATCGACCCGAACGACCCGAACTCGACGCCGATCAAGCACACCGCGCTCGGCCGGTTCAAGCACGAGGCCGCGAACATCAAGATCACCAAGGACGGCCGCGTCGCCGTCTACTCCGGTGACGACGAGCGCTTCGAGTACATCTACAAGTTCGTCTCCAAGGGCAAGTACAAGCCGGGTAAGAGCGCGCACGCGCGTCGCCACAACTCCGCGCTGCTCGACGACGGCACGCTCTACGTCGGCCGGTTCACCGGCGACAGCCCGGCCGCCGAGATCGACGGCACCGGGAAACTGCCCAGCGACGGCGAATTCGACGGCGTCGGCGAGTGGATCCCGCTGGCCGCGGGCAACAAGTCCTTTGTGGACGGTTTCACCGCCGAAGAGGTCTACGTGTTCACCCGCGAGGCCGCGGACAAGGTCCAGCCGACCAAGATGGACCGGCCGGAGGACATCGAGGCGAACCCGGTCAACGGCCGGATCTACGCGGCGCTGACCAACAACAGCCAGCGTGGCCCCGCCGGCAAGGCCAACGTCGACGAGGCGAACCCGCGGCCGAACAACCGCAACGGGCACGTCCTCGAATGGGAGGAGAACGGCGGCGACGCCGCGGCCACGAAGTTCTCCTGGCGGTTGCTGCTCGTCTGCGGTGACCCGAAGACGGCGGACACCTACTTCGGCGGCTTCCCGAAGGAGCAGGTCAGCCCGATCTCCTGCCCGGACAACGTCGCGTTCGACCGGCACGGGAACCTGTGGATCTCCACCGACGGCAACGCGCTCGGCGCCCACGACGGCCTGTTCTCGGTGCCGGTCGACGGTCCGGAACGCGGGCACGTCAAGCAGTTCCTGTCGGTCCCGGTCGGCGCGGAATGCTGTGGCCCGGTGGTGACCGACCACCTGGTGCTCGTCGCCGTGCAGCACCCCGGTGAGGACGCGGCCAGCTCCGCGAACCCGACGTCGCACTGGCCGGACGGCGGCACGACGCAGCCGCGGCCGTCGATCGTGTCGGTGTGGAAGAAGGGCCGCTGGGGCCAGGTCGGCCGCATCGGCGTCAAGTAGTGCCTCCGGCGCCCCGATCACTCTCGGCGAGACTCTTCTGCCTGATCGGGGCGCCGGACGACACCGTTCGGTGATGACGGAACGGTGTCGCGCTCATTAGCTTCAGCCCTGTGAAAAGGGCACTGGTGTTCATGGCGGCAGGCGCACTCGTGGCGGGCATCGTTCCCGTGTCCGCGCAGGCCGCGACCGTTCCGTCCGGCTGCACCGGCGGCGCCGCGCCGAATCCGAGCGTGGAACAGGGCAGCCCGCCCGCCGGGTACACGTTCAACCCGGCCGCCCCGGTGCCCAACGGAACGCCGAGGAGCAAGCAGCCTCGGCTGTCGACGGCCGGCGGCTACCAGTCCGACGGCGGCAAATACGCCCTGATCTCGACGCCGGACAAGATGATCAGCACCGCTTACGCGGGGATGAAGTTCGTGCCCGGCGCCGTCTACACGCTGACCGACTGGACCGGCACGAACGACGGCAACCTCCGGCGCGCGGACGCCGTCCAGGAGACGGGGCTGCGGTTCTACGACGGCTCCGGCAAGGTCGTCCTGGAGAACAAGCTCAAGGTCGTGCACGCCGTCGAAACCGACGGCGAACTGGCCCGGCAGGACTTCCCGCCGTCGACCGCCCCGCCGTCGGCGAATTCGGTGAAGTTCTTCGCCGCCACCGACCGCAACTGGGTCATGTGGGACTGCGTCCACCTGCAGGTCGCCTCGTTCTCGGCCAAGGCCGAGGTGCGGGATCCGGCGAGCGGGGCCTGGGGCGCCACGGCCACCCTGGAGGCGGGCACCACCGCGAACTACCGGTTCACGGTCACCAACGACGGCACCACGACGCTGACCGACATCAAGGTCGAAGACCCGTATTGCGACGTGAAACCCGCCCCGATCGCGACCCTCGAAGGCGGCAAGTCCGCGACCGTCACCTGCGACCACAAGAACGTCACCGAAGCGGACAACGGCCACGTCAGCACCGTGACCGTCTCCAGCGGCACGGTGCCGAAGAAGACCGCGACCACGACCATCAAGGTCACCCCGCCGCCCGCCATCGACGAGATCGGCGAGTTCGTCTGGAACGACCTCGACCGCAACGGGCTGCAGGACTCCGGGGAACCGGGCGTTCAGGGCGTGAAAGTGACTTTGAAGGACGCGTCAGGCACTGCGCTCGGCACCCTCACGACGGACGCCGGCGGCAAGTACCGCTTCACCAAGCTGAAAGACGGCATCTACCAGGTCTGCTTCGACATCAGCGGGCTTCCCTTCATGTACACGGCGAAGGACGCGGGCGACGACGCGAAGGACTCGGACGCCGATCCGGCGACCGGATGCACGGCGACCACCACGGTCGGGCCTCGTAAACGCCTGGACTTGACGCTCGCGGCGGGGTTGACCGCGCCGACGAGCAAACTGGGCGACCTCGTGTGGCTGGACAAGGACAAAGACGGCCTCCAGAGCCGCGACGAGCTCGGTGTCCCGGACGTGAAGGTGACGCTGAAGGACGCTTCGGGCAAGGAAGCAGGCTCGACCTTGACCGGGCCCGACGGGCGATACGCCTTCGAAAGCCTGCGTCCGGGCTCGTACCAGGTGTGCTTCGGCGTCGGCTCCCGTCAGCTGACCCGGCCCGGTGCGGCGCGGTACAACGGCACCGATTCGGCGGCGGATCCCGCGACCGGCTGCACACTGGTGGCCGAACCGGCGGCGCCGGAGGACCTGACCAGGGACGCCGGACTGCTCGACCCGTGATCGCCGCCCAATCACGCGAGTTACGCCTCCAATCACGTGAGTTACGCCTCCAATCACGCGTGATCGTCGCCCAATCACGCGTGTTGCGCCTCCAATCACACGAGTGCGCCGTCTGATCACGCGAGTCGCCTCATCCCTCGCCGCTCACGAGCGCGAATTGTCGGTGGGTGCCGCTAACGTCGCCCATCGTGACCGAACCTTCGTTCCTGACCACCACCCGCGAGTCCTACGACACCGTCGCCGAGGACTACGTGGCGCGGATCGGCTCGCTCTTCGAGCAGGAGCCGATCAGTCGCGCGATGCTCGCCGCGTTCGCCGAGCAGGTGCGCGGCCCGGTCGCCGACGTCGGTTGCGGCCCTGGCCATGTCACCGCCCATCTGGCGTCGCTCGGCCTCGAGGTCACCGGTGTCGACTTGTCGCCGAAGATGATCGAGGTCGCTCGCCGTCAGCACCCTGAGCTGCGGTTCTTCGTCGGCTCGATGACCGCCCTCGATCTACCGGACGGCGAACTGGGCGGTCTCGTCGCCTGGTGGTCGATCTTCCATCTGCCGCCGGAGGTGCTGCCGGCGGTGTTCGCGGAGTTCCGCCGCGTGCTCGCGCCGGGCGGGCGGTTGCTGCTCGGGTTCCACGTCGGCGACGAGCGCCTGAGCCCGGAGACGGCGTACGGCCACCCGGTCACCTATGACGCGTACCTGCTGGAGCCCGGCAAGGTCGCCGACCTGCTGGGGAGGGCAGGCTTCGAGGTCACCGCGCGGCTGGCCATGGAAGGGAGGAAGCTGCCACAGTCCTGCCTCGCCGCCCGGGCGGTTTGACTCTTGGGCCGCGGACCTGATCTCCTGCGCACGCAACCGAGGCGGGCGGGGCCATGACGCAGACGAATACGACGACGGGTGAGAACACGCCCGACTGGCCTTCGCGCACCTGGTTCCGGCGGCCGTCGACCTGGACGTGGTTCGGGTTCGGCCTGGTGCTGATGGTCTACGCCGATCTGGCCTGGCGTCGCCGCTGGATGAGCGACGACGGGCTGATCGTGCTGCGGACGGTCCGCCAGATCCTGGCGGGCAACGGGCCGGTGTTCAACATCGGCGAGCGGGTCGAGGCGAACACCAGTCCTTTGTGGACAGCGGTGCTGAGCGTGCTCGGGCTGATCCCGGGAGTGCCGCTGGAGTGGATCTCCGTGGTCACCGGGCTGCTCTTCTCGGTCGCCGGGCTGTTCTTCGGTCTGGACGGCGCCCGGCGGCTCTATCAGCCGCTGGCGTTCCACGGGCTCGCACCCGCCGGCGCGCTGGTGGTGTGCGCGTTGCCGCCGTTCCGCGACTTCGCGACGTCCGGGCTCGAGACCGGCCTGATCACGTTGTGGCTGGGCGGTACCTGGTGGCTGCTCGTCCGCCGTACGTCCACAATGGACGATCTGCGCATCTGGCCGGTCGCGCTGGTCGCCGGGCTGGGGCCGTTGGTGCGGCCCGATCTCGCGCTCTTCAGCGCCGTCGCCTTGGCCGCGCTGTTCGTGCTCGCGCGACCGGGACGGCGTCGCGCGCTGGGTCTGCTGGTGGTGGCGGCCGCGCTCCCGTTGGTCTATCAGGTGTTCCGGATGGGCTACTACGGTCTGCTGACGCCGAACACCGCGCTGGTCAAAGAGGCGTCGGAGGCGAACTGGGCTCGCGGCTGGTCGTACCTGACCGACCTCGTCCAGCCGTACTGGCTGTGGCTCCCGTTGCTGGCGCTCGCCGCCGCCGTGGTCACCGTCGCGTCCACTGTGGACAAGACGTTCGCGGTGCTCACCGCGGTCCCGGTGGTCGGCGCGGTGCTGCTCGCGCTGTACGTGATCCGGGTCGGCGGGGATTTCATGCACGGGCGCATGCTGATCCCGGCGCTGTTCTGCCTGCTGTTGCCCGTGCTGGCCTTGCCGGTGACGAGGGTGACCGTGGTGCTTCTCGCCGTCGTAGGGATCTGGGCGGTCGTGGCCGCCGGGTCGCTTCGCCCGTCGTACTCGGCTTCTCCGCGCGCTGTCGGCGTCACGGATGAGCGCTCGTTCTGGTCGCGAGCGACCGGCCACGAGTACCCGATCCTGGCGGAGGATTACGCCGGCCATCCGTTGATGCCGTCGACGCTGGAAGCGATCCGCGGCGTGAGCGGTCCCGCGGTGCTGATTCAGGACTACGCGACCAGACGCTGGTACGCGTACCCGACGGACCGGCCGTACGTGACCGTCGCCGCGGACAGCATGGGCGCACTCGGCCTGCTGATCCCGCTCGACATGCGACTGCGTGACGGATACGGCCTCGCCAACCCGTTCGCCGCGCATTCGACTTCGCTCGTCAACGGCAGGCCCGGCCACCAGAAGTGGCTGCCCCCGGTGTGGGAGCTGGCGAATTCGGCGCGGCTCCCGATCGCCGAGGGCGGCCCGGCCCGCGGCGAGGACGTCGCCGCCGCACGAGCGGCGCTCGACTGCCCGGACATCGTGGAGATCGACGCGTCGGTGCGGGATCCGCTGACGGCCGGACGGCTCGCGGACAACTTCATCGGGTCGTTCACGCGCGGTTCCCTCCGGTTCCCCCGGGTGGCGACGCCGCCCGTCGTGTGCGGCGACTGAACACGCGTCAGTGGTTCAGACCCGAACCACTAGCGTGGCGTTATGGCTGATCTCCCCTTGGCTCTCGTCACCGGCGCCACCCGCGGTATCGGCGCCGCGGTCGCCCGCGCGCTCGCCCCGACACACCGGCTGCTGCTCGGCGGTCGCGACGCCGACGCGCTCGGCGCGCTGGCGGGCACGCTGCCCGACGCCCGGCCGTGGCCGATCGACCTGACCGACGTCGAGACGCTGGAGGCGGCGACCGCCGAATTCGGCGAGTTGGACGTGCTGGTGCACTCGGCGGGCGTCGCGCGGCTCGGCACGGTCGAGGCCGCGACCGACGCCGACTGGCGAGCGAACTTCGAGGTCAACGTCCTCGGAGTCGTCACGCTGACCAGGCAGTTGCTGCCCGCGCTGCGTGCCGCCAAGGGGCACGTCGTCGTGATCAACTCGGGTGCCGGGCAGAACGCACGCCCGGGCTGGGGTCCGTACGCGGCCAGCAAGTTCGCCGTCCGCGCCTTCGCCGACGCGCTGCGGGAGGAGGAGTCCGCGCTGCGGGTGACGTCGGTCTACCCCGGCCGCACGGACACCGAAATGCAGCAGGCGATCGTCGCCGACGAGGGCCGCGCGTACGAGCCGGAACGCTTCCTGCGCCCCGAATCCGTCGCGGCCGCCGTACTCGCCGCGGTCTCCGCCACCGATGACGCGCACCCCACCGAGGTGACCCTTCGGCCGCGCGGCCTGGTCTAGCCGCTCGCGCTTGCTTCGCCCTGCTCGCATGTTCCCCAAGGTCGCATTCGAGACACTCGGAACCCCGGACTCGGGTTCCACCGCCAGCCGCGTTCGCGCCCAATGTGGCATTGGGGTCGCTCAACGTCCCCAATGCCGCATTGGGCGCCCAGGCCCAGCGGCGAGTTGTCCACAGCCTCGCACCGTTGTGGACACCAGGCCCTGATCAGCGCTTTTACGCAGGTCCCAGCCCCAACCCCCGATAGACTGGCCTCGGGGTCGCCCCCCGGGATGGGCGGGGGCTGCGTAGGTGAGTTAAGAGCGCAGCCGCGCCGAGGTTTCCGCTACTTCGGCCTGCACCTTCGCGCGGTCGACGCGCAGGGATTCGCCGTCGCCGACGACCTGCTCGCCCGCCACCCACACGTCGCGGACACGCCGCGAGCCCGCGGCCCAGACGAGGTTCGAGAGCAGCTGCTCGTCCGGGACGTCGATGCCCGCCGCGAACGCCGGGTCGTCGAGGTCGACGTGCACCATGTCCGCCCATCGGCCGGTTTCCAGCGCGCCGATGTCGGTCCGGCCCAGCGCGTCCGCGCCGCCGCGGGTGCCGAGCAGGAACGCGTCGGCCGCGGTCAGCACGGTCGATTCGCCGGTCGCGAGCCGCGCGAACATCGCCGAGAGCTGCAGTTCCTCCCACAGGTCGATGTCGTCGTTAGACGCCGGGCCGTCCGTGCCGAGCCCGACGGCGACGCCTGCTTTCCGCAGCTCCGTCACGCGCGCGATGCCCGAAGCGAGCTTCGCGTTCGAGCCGGGGCAATGCGCCATTCCGACGCCGCGCGCGGCGAACAGCGCGATGTCCTCGTCGGACAGGTGGATGGCGTGCGCGGCGAGCGTCCGGCCCCGCAGCATCCCGACCTTCTCCAGCAGCGCGGGCACCGAGCCGTGCTCTTCACGCTGTTTGACGTCTTCGAGCGCCGCCTCGGCCACGTGGATCTGCACCAGCGCGCCGCGTTCGGCCGCCGATTCCGCGGTCGCGCGCAGGGCTTCGGCGTTCAGCATGTACGCCGAGTGCGGCCCGTAGCCGACCTCGATCCGCTCGCCGGGCCCGAACCGGAGGCCGTCGGTGTCGATCCAGCGTTCGATGCTCGTCAGCATCGCGCGCCAGTCCATCCCCGGCAGTTCCATGATCGGCGGACCCAGCACCACCCGGCCGCCGGTGGTGAGTACGGCGTCGGCGAGCTGCTCGCCTTCGAAGTACATCTCCGCGCTGGTCGTGACGCCGTGCCGCAGCATTTCCACCGAGCCCAGCATCATGCCGGTGCGGATGTCGGCGGGCTTCAACTTCGCCTCGGTCGGCCAGATGATCTCGGTCAGCCACCGCAGCAGCGGCAGGTCGCCGCCCATCCCGCGTAGCAGCGTCATCGGGCTGTGCGCGTGTGCGTTGACCAGGCCGGGCAGGAGAAGACCGCTCAACCGGGTCACGGGAGCGGACGTCTCGGGAGCCCCGGACGCGGGACCGACATGGGTGATACGCCCTGTTTCGTCCACGTCGACCACGGCGTCACGCAGCAACGAGCAACCGGGGTCGGCGGGGAGTACGACGGGAGCGTGGAAACGGCGTTGCATGTAAGGAGCTTAGGTCAGTCCACGACACCGCTCCGCCACGCCCAGGCCGCGATCTCCACCCGGTTCCGCGCGCCGACCTTGCCCTGCACCGACGCCAGATGTGTCTTCACCGTGGACAGCGAAAGGAACAGCTCGGCACCGATCTCGGTGTTCGTCAGCCCCTTCGCGGCGGCCTTGACCACGTCCAGCTCCCGCGCGGTCAACGGTTCCGAAGGCGGGCTGACGTCGCGTTTCACCGTCCCGCCGTCGAAATGCTTCAGCAGCCGGACGGTGATCTGCGGCGAGACCAGCGCGTCCCCGCGCGCGGCCGCGCGCACCGCCTCGATCAGCAGCGCGGGCCCGGCGTCCTTCAGCAGGAACCCGCTCGCGCCGTTCCGCAGCGCGGTGTGCACGTACTCGTCGAGATCGAACGTCGTGACCACCACCACCTTGAGCGGATCGGCGACGTCCGGCCCCGCCAGCTGTTTGGTGACCTCGAGCCCGTCGATCCCCGGCATGCGGATGTCCAGCAGGCAGACGTCCGGCCGCAGCTCGCGCGCCTTCGCGACCGCCGAGACGCCGTCCGCCACGTCGGCGACCACCTCGATGTCGTCCTGCGCGTCCAGGATCATCCGGAAGCCGATCCGCACCATGTCCTGGTCGTCGGCGATCAATACCCGGATCACTCTTCTCCTTCAAGTGGTAGCCACGCTTCGACGCGCCATCCGCCGCCCGGCGCCCGTCCGGCGGAGAGCCGGCCGTGCAGCAGGGCGACCCGTTCGCGCATGCCGATCAGACCGTAGCCGCCCGACCCGCCGGCCGGACGGCCGTGGGGCTCGCGTCCGTCATCGGTCACCTGGAGGTGCAGTTCGTTCTCGCTCACCTCGGCGATGACCAGCGCCTCCTTCGCGCCGGACGCGTGCTTGCCGACATTCGTCAGCGACTCCTGCACCAGCCGCAACGCCGACCGCCCGACCTCGTGCGGCACGTTCGGCGGCAGTTCGAGCTTCATCGACGTCTTCACGCCGTGGTTCGACCGTTCGATCAGCGTCCGCAGGTCGGCGGCGAGATCGGTGGTGGCCTGTTCGCTGAACTCGCTGCTCCCAGCAGGCGCGTCGCCGCGCATGCTCCGCACGAGCCGCCGCATCGCCGCGAGCGCCTCCACCCCGGCGTCCTCGATCCGGCCCATCGCCTCGACCGCGACCTGCGGATTCTTCTCACCCATCATCTTCGCCGCCTGCGCCTGCACGACGATCCCGGTGACGTGGTGGGCGACGACGTCGTGCAGTTCCCGCGCCAGCGCCATCCGCTCCGACGTCTGCGCGTCGCTGATCGCCGACTGGATGACCTGCGTGCGCTCCGAATCCCGCGACCGCAACGCCAGGCCGACCGCCACCGAGATACCGAGCAGTAGCAGCGCGATGACGGCGAAACCGGCGAGGTCGTCCGGGTCGGTCGTCAGGTTGGGGGTCGGCCGCCTGGCGTTGAGGACGCAGGCCAGGGCGACCACGACGGACAGTCCGGCGATCCGGGGCACAGCCTTGCTCAGCCCGACCGCGCGGACCAGGGTGACGACCAGGCCCATCCCCGCGACGACCTGTGTTCCCGGCACTCCGCCAGGTGTCGGGTAGTCGTAGCGGAGCCGGAGGAACGGCGTCACCAGCGCGGAAAGCAGCATGACCGCGGTGAGCGCGACCATCGCGTCGGCAGGTCGGCGCGGCGCGGCGACCGCGATGACCGCGGCCACGATCGAGCAGACCACGATGGGGAAGCCGTGTGCCCCGCTCTCGTAGGTGAAGCCGAATTCCAGGATCAGCGCGATGCCAAGCAAGCCGATGAGCGGCCATTGGCCCATCACCAGCTTGTTGAGCTTCTGCAGCTTCTCGTAGCGGTTCGGGTGCGCCGTGCGGTCGCGTCCCGGGATCGCGAAGACCAGCGTGCAACCCAGCAGGATGCCACCGAACAGCATCGCCTGCGCCATGGTGCCGTTCGAGTTGTCGCCGTAGTAGTAGCGGCCGGACACCGCGGTCAGCGTGGCCAGCACCAGACCGGAGATCACGGCGAACGCGACACCGGGCCGCGTCCGGCGCGCGGCGTAGAACAGGACCTCGACCCCCGCCACCACCTCGGTGATGGACAGATGGGCGAGCACACTCGAGTAGGTCGGGATGTCGAAGTACCGGACGACCAGCGTGTACGCCACCAGCACGACCGAGGCCGCGATGGCGGCGACGGCGGCCCGCTTCTGCGCCCAGAGCGCGCAGAACACCATCGCGAAGATGCCGGGGAAGAGCAGGAGATCGATCCCGCGGCGGCCTGTGTCGTCGAAAGCGGCGTCGGTCACGAAGACCAGGTCGAAGGCGAGCGCGGCCAGCAGGACGACGGCGGGCATGCCGATCCGGCGCGCGAGCGCACTCACCCGCGCGGAGAACCTGTTCTGGGAGGGACCTGCTGTCACACCGTGACGGTAGAGGATCCGGCGCCGTCCGCACCTTGGCCGACCGGCCCGAGCCGGGTCGGCCGATCGGCCGATGCGCGCGTGATCAGCACTGGCCGTCTGCCCGAAGTGGACACAGGTGGTCCACGGCGAAGCTCTTCCCCGAAGCCGAACACAAGTGACTGACTAGGGAGACTCGCGGTGGTAGATCCACAGTGGACAGGGCAGCCGGTACTCGCCGGGCGTGGACTGGTGAAGCGATACGGCACGCAGCACGCGCTGGCCGGGATCGACATCGACATCCAGGCGGGGGACGCGGTCGCCATCGTCGGGCCTTCCGGCTCCGGCAAGACCTCGCTGCTGCACGTGCTCGCCGGGATCCTCCGCGCCGACTCCGGGCAGATCTTCCTTGCCGGACAGCGGGTCGACCAGCTCAACGAACGTAAGCGCAGCGAACTGCGGCGCACCGAGTTCGGTTTCGTGTTCCAGTCCGGGATGCTCGTCGCCGAGCTGAGCGCCGAGGAGAACGTCGCGCTGCCTTCGCTGCTGAGCGGCAAGGGGCGCAAGGAATCCATCGAGGCCGGCCGCGAATGGCTGGCGAAGCTCGGCCTCGCGGGCAAAGAGAAGCGCCGCCCCGGCGAGCTCTCCGGCGGTGAGGCGCAGCGTGTCGCGATCGCGCGGGCGCTGACGCACCGGCCGAAGGTGATCTTCGCCGACGAGCCGACCGGCGCCCTCGACACCCGCACCGGCCGCGCCACCATGGACGCGCTGCTCGCCGCGGCCGCCGACAGCGGTGCCGCGGTGATCGTGGTGACCCACGACCGCGAGCTCGCCGAAGCCATGCCGCGCACCGTCTCCATCCGCGACGGCCTGATCGCGACGAGGCTGGCCGCGTAATGAACAGTTTCCAGCTGGCCATGCGGGTGCTCCGGGTCGACCGCCGGACCCGCACGTCGGCCATCCTCACCGCGGTCGGGGTCGCCGTCGCGACCAGTCTGGTGATCCTGCTCGCCTCTCTCCCGGGGGCCACGCAGGCCCGCGCCCAGCGCGCGATCTGGCAGGACATCCACAGCTACTACTCCGAGTCCGATCAGCCCCAGCGCGCGGCGCCGCTGCTGATGGCCGCGAACAAGGACTACTCGGGTGACCGCGAGATCACCCGAGTCGACATCGCCCAGACCGGCACGTCGCCGATGCTCAGCCTGCCGCCGGGCATCCCGCGGCTGCCCGCGCCCGGCGAGGCGATCGTCTCCCCGGCGCTCGGGAAACTGATCCAGTCGACGCCGCAGGCGCAGCTCGGGGACCGGTTCGGCAAACTCGTCGACTCGCTCGGACCCGATTCCCTGCTGTACCCGGAGCAGCTGGTCGCCGTCGTCGGCCACACCCCGGAGTCGATGCCGACCTCGGCGATGGCCGCGGACGGCTTCCCCGTCAAGGAAGCGAAGCCCGACCCGCTGCTCGCGCTGCTCGCCTGGGTCGGTGTCATCGTCCTGCTCGTGCCGAGCCTGGTACTCGTCGCGTCTTCGGCCCGGCTGACCGCCGCCCGGCGTGAGCTGCGGATGGCCGCGTTGCGGCTGGCGGGGGCGACCCCCGGCCAGGTGACGAAGATCGTCGCCGCCGAAACGGCGTTGTCCGCCAGTGTCGGTGCCCTGCTCGGCATCCTCGTGGCACCGGCGTTGCAAGGTCTCTCGACGTTCGTCCCGTGGGGCGGCGGCACGTGGCTCGCGTCGGACTTCAGTCTTTCGATCGGCTCGACCATCGCGATCGCCGTGGCGATTCCGCTGCTGGTCGTCTTCGCCGGGGTCCTCGGCATCCGCCGGGTGCTGAAGACGCCGCTGTTCGCTGCTTCGGCGCACGCTCGCAAACCGCTGCACTGGTGGCGTCTGCTCGCGGTGCCCGTGGCCGGTGCGTTCTTCCTCTTCGCGGTCAGCCAGGACAACGCCAGCTTGCCGATGGTGATGCTCGGACTGTTCCTGCTGGTCGGGTCGGCGGCCATCGTCGGACCGTGGGTCACCTCGGCGGTCGGCGGCACGTTCGTCCGGATCTGGCGCAAACCGGCGTCGCTGCTGGCCGGGCGCAGGCTCCGCGACGACCCGAAGAGCGCCTACCGCGCCACCGCCGGTGTCGTGCTCGCCGTCTTCACCGGCTCCATGGCGCTCACCCTGCTGCCCTCGTTCGAGTCGATGGCGGGTGGCGGCCGGACCTTCAAGGACAACGTCCTCTACGCCGAGTCGGACGCGGCCCACGCGGGGCAGGCCGTCGAGCAGACCAACGCCTCCCTCGCCCGCAACGGGATCACCGACAAGGCCATCGCGGTCGGTGAGGTCTACCTGGCCACCGGCGAGACGGGGACCCGCTCACAGACGTTGAACCGGGCGTTCGTGATGACCTGCGAGGACGCCACGAAACTGCTGCGGGTGAACATCGGCGGCTCCTGCGCGCAGGGCCCCGCGATCTACAGCAGGCAGAAGATCGACCCGGCGGTGTACCGCGTGACGTCGGAGTACGACAAGGCGGGCACGGCGCTGGATCCGAAGGCACCGGTGCAGCTCTTCCCGAACGGCGACGAGGACACGTCCAGCACGATCGTGCTCGACCCGGCCCTCCTGCCCGCGGGTGTCGAGCCGAAATACGTCAACGTGGTCGTGCCGACCACCCCGGCGAACGCCGAGGTCGTCCGGACCGCGCTGGTCGGCGCGGCCCCCGGCCAGGAGGTCGGTAGCCGCGGCCTGCACCTGATCGGCCAGCAGCAGGAACTCGGCGACCTGCGCCGGGTCACCGTGATCGGCCTGATCGCCGCCGGTGTGCTCGCCGGATGCAGCGCGGCCGTGGCGACCGCGGGTTCGGTGATGGACCGCCGCCGCACCTTCGGGGCACTCATCGCGGCCGGGACACCGGTCCGGGTGCTGGCGAGGGCGCTGCGGATGGAAGCGGCCCTGCCCGCGATGGTGGCCACCATCGGCGCGGGTGTGGTCGGGATCGGAGTCGGCATGGGGCTCTACAGCATGGTCGAGAAGGACGCGGTCGTGCTGAGCCCCTGGCTGCTGGCACCCGTGGTGCTGGGAATCGGGGTGGCGTTGCTCGGGGCATCCGTCTCGACCCCGGCGCTCAAGCGGGTGCAGTCGGAGCCACTGGCCGACGAGTGAGAAAAGTTCGCCCGAATGGCGTCATGGCATCCGGGCGGGCAGGTCTCGTGGGTGGAGTCGGTGGTGATCCACCCACGGGCCGGGTGCCCGGTCGTCCCTCTGTCGGGGGAGGGATGAACGGGCACCGGGGATACGCAGGGGGTATCCCGAGGTGCGGGGTGTGAGAAAGGGCCGGTCAGGGACGTGGGGACGTCCTGACCGGCCCTTTCTGTCGGGCTAGACCCGCTCGAAGATCAGGTCGTGCGAGATCCGGCCTTCGACGTCGGCGCGGTTCTCGAACTTCGTGACCGGCCGCCACTCCGGACGCGGCGCCCAGCCACCGGGCTCGCCGGCGTGACGGTTGCGCAGGAGCGGCTCGGCCGAGCAGACCTCCATCATCTGTTCGGCGTAGTTCTCCCAGTCGGTCGCCATGTGGAAGGTTCCGCCCGGCGCGAGCCGTGAGGCGACCAGCGACACGAACTCCGGCTGCACGATCCGCCGCTTGTGGTGCCGCTTCTTCGGCCACGGGTCCGGGAAGAACAGCCGGACCCCGGACAGCGAGCCCGGTTCGACGTGCGAGGTCAGCAGCACGACGGCGTCACCGTGCATCAGCCGCAGGTTCTTCACCCCGAGCTTCTCGGCACGCAACATCAGCTGGCCGAGGCCCGGTTCGTACACCTCGACCGCGACGTAGTTGAGCTCCGGGGCGGCGGCCGCGAGCTGGGACGTGGTCTCGCCCATGCCCGAACCGATCTCCACCATGACCGGGGCCCGCCTGCCGAACCACTCCTCGAAGTCCACCTGGCCCTCGGGCAGTTCGCCGACGGTGCGGCCGAGCGACGGCCAGAGTTCGTCCCAGGCTCGCTGCTGCCCGACGGTCATCCGGCCGCCGCGGTTGACATAACTGACCACGCTGCGCATCCGTGGCTGGTCCTCGTTTTCCACCCACCCATTAAACGTGGGGGTTACCGGACCGCTTCGAACTCCCCCAGTCGCGAGCGCAGGCCCGCGAATCCGGCGACCGGGATCGGCGACGGCGTCGTACTGGAATGGGCGGGGAGGACGTCGATCCAGCCGTCGTGACGGCTGGTGTTCAGCACGGTGGTCGGGATCGAATGTCCGGACGCTCCGCGTTCGGAAGGCATGAACTCCCAGTAACCGGATTCTCCGTCCGCGGCCCACGGGACGAATTCCCAACCTGGACGCCTGCCGAGCAAGCCCGCGATGCGATCTTCGATGCGGAAACCGAGTTCTCGCGATTCGAGCCTGCCGTCCACGACGGCGCGGAGCCACCACGGCGCGGGAATTTCGCCGTGCATTCCACTGGACGCGCGGTACAGCGCGACAACGAGATCTTCGGGTGCGCGGTGCACCCACGCGCGGCGGATATCGGATGGCCGCGTCGCGGACGCGACCGTGCGGGGCAGTTCGATCGCCTGTGACCATTCCAGGTCGAGCATGGGCTCGAGCCGGGGCTGCATACTTTCCGTGCGGGCTTGCGGGATCTTGCGTTCCACTCCCTGACCGGAATCCACCGTCAAGGATCACCTCCGGGGCCGACGAGCCGAAATAGGCTCACTCCCGAGCATCGCCCGGTCGGGAACAGTATGTCCGCTTCCTGTGAGAGAAGCCACAGCCTCTTAACGTGGACTTAACTCCTTTGGAGGCGGTAAAAGCTCACGCGTCCCGTCGGTGGGTGATCATCAGCCCGGCCGCATACACAATCACGCAGATGCCGCCGAAATAAGCCAAATATCCCCACGGCCCCAACGGCGGCTCGAGTTTCAACATCGCCACCGTGAGATCCGGCCCGGAAAACTGATTGGCCGCGAAGAACGGCATCCACTGGTAGATGTCGCCGCCCACTTTCGGAATCAGCACGACCAGGCCCTCGATCAACTGCGTCCAGACCAGCGCGAACCCGAGGGCGAACGCGGGGTTGCGGAACAGCAGCCCCAGACCGACGCCGAGCAACCCGGTCAGGAGGAAGGTCAGGCCCTGGCTCGCCACCGCGCGCCAGTCGGCTCCCGAGGCGATGCCCAGGCCGGCGGCCGGTTCGATCAGATACGCGACCGCCCACGAGCCGAAGCCCACCAGCAGCCCGATCAGCCCCGAGAACACCCCGACGACGGCGCCCTTCGCCAGCAGCGCGGGCACCCGCGAGGGCACCGCCTGGAAGGTGAGCTTCATCGTGCCCCAGTTGAACTCCGTCGCCGCCGCGAGGATGGCGAGGACCAGCACCACGGTGCGGCCGAGCGCGCTGGCGACCTGGGTCGAGTTGACGCCCGTCTGGCCTTCGAGCGGCACGAAGCCGAAGAAGAGCGCGGTGTAGGCGAGCGCGACCGCGACCGCGATACCCGCGCACCACCAGGGCGCGCGGGTGCTCAGCAGTTTGATCCGCTCCGCGCGGAGCATGTTCGCCGCGGTCATCGGACGACCTCCGGAACCGGGCCGGTGCCGTATTCGACGGCTCCGGCGGTGAGCTGCATGTACGCCTGTTCGAGCGAGCCGGTGAGCGGCTTCAGCTCGTGGAGGGTCGCGCCGGCGGCGAACGCGAGTTCGCCGATGTCGTCGCTGTCCATTTCGGACACGATGAGCGCGCCGTCCTCCTCGCGGAATCCGGCGCCCTTCTCGGTCAGCGCCGTCCGCAGTTCGGGCAGATGCGGGCTGCGGACCCGGACGCCGAGGCCCTTCGCGCGGCCGATGAAGTCCTCCATCGTGCCCTGGTAGATCAGCTTTCCGCGGCCGATCACGACGAGGTCCTGCGCGGTCTGCGCCATCTCCGGCAGCAGATGGCTGGACACGAACACGGTGCGGCCCTCGGCGGCGAGCGCGTGCATCAGCTTCCGGATCCACACGATGCCCTCGGGGTCGAGCCCGTTGACCGGCTCGTCGAACAGCAGCACGCGAGGGTCGCCCAGCAACGCCGTGGCGATCCCGAGCCGTTGCGACATCCCGAGCGAGAACTGCCCGGCCCGTTTGCGGGCGACCGATTCCAGCCCGACCAGCCGGAGCACCTCGTCGACGCGCTTGTCGGGCAGGCCGTTGGTCGCGGCGATCCACCGGAGGTGCTCGCGCGCGGTGCGGCCGGGATGCCGCCAGGTGGCGTCGATCATGCCGCCGACCGTCCGAAGTGGATCACGCAGTTCGCGGTAGGCCTTGCCGTCGATCGTCACCGTGCCCGACGTCGGGTTGTCGAGCCCGAGCATCATCCGCATGGTGGTGGACTTCCCCGCCCCGTTGGGGCCGAGGAATCCCGTCACGCGCCCCGCTTCGGCGGTGAAGGAAAGGTCGTCGACGGCGAGCTTGTCGCCGTAGCGTTTCGTGAGTCCGGTGGCCTCGATCATCAGCCCTCCCTCCGGTGGATTCCGACATTACGCGGGAAAGGACCGGGCTGCCCCCCGATTAGGCGGCCCGGTCCTTGTTCCCCTTTTTCTCCCCGGCCGGACGTCTCGCTCCCCCGAGTGAGGCGTCCGGCTTTCCCCTGTGGAAGTCCTTACGCGTCGCGTTTGTTCGCGACGACCAGCGAGATGACCAGCAGCACCAGCGCGAAGCCCGCGAAGTAGGCCAGCGAACCGGCCTGGCTCAACGGTGCGTTCGCCGCGGCGGGGCCCGAACCGCCGAGGAACCTGTCGGCGACGTGGAACGGCATCCAGTCGTAGATGTCCTTGCCGATCTTCGGGATGAGCTGGATCAGGTTCTCCACCGCGAGGGCGTAGATCAGCACGAGCGAGATGGCGCCGGCACTGTGCCGGATCAGGATGCCGATGGCGATCGCGATCACCGAGGCGAGTGCGAACACCACGCCCACCCCGGCGACACTGGTCCACTCCGCGGCGGTGTTCAGTGCGAGGTCTTCCGGCCGCATGACCGAAGCGAGGCCCCAGGCGCCGAACGCGGCGACTTCGCCGATCACGAGCGACAGGGTCGCGACCACGCCGGTCTTGGCCAGCAGCGCCGCGGTGCGATTCGGGACGGCCTGGAAGGTGGTCCGGATGGTGCTGAAGCGGTATTCGGTGGTCACCGAAAGCGCGGCGAGCACCATGATCACGGCCATGCCGAAGCCGTAACCGAACTGGGTCAGGCTGACGTCGGTGAGTTCCCCTTCGGGTGCGGCACCGGAGACGATGGCGGCGAAACCGATCACGACAGCGAGTGCGGCCAGCGCGCACCACCAGGGTGAGCGTGTGGTGAACAGCTTGATGCGTTCCACGGCGAGCAGAGTCATGGCTTTTCTTTCCTCGGAAGGTGAGCGGCTACTGGGCGGCGGAGAACGCGGCTTCGGCAGTGTCGTCCCTGAGACCCGTGTGGTACTCGACCGAATCGCCGGTGATCTGCATGAAGGCCTGCTCCAGGGAGCCGGTCTGCGGGCTGAGCTCGTGCAGCACGATCTGGTTGGCCGCGGCGATCTCGCCGATCTTGTCACTGTCCAAACCGGACACGACGAGCGATCGGTCGGCGTCGGTGACCTGTGCGCTCGCCTGAGTCAGCGCGGCGCGCAGGGCGGGCAGCTGAGGCGAGCGGACCTTGACCGTGTTCTCGGCCGCCCGCGAGACGAAGTCCTCGGTGGAGGACTGGGAGATCAGCTGCCCCTTGCCGATCACGACCAGGTGGCTCGCGGTCAGCGCCATCTCCGAAAGCAGGTGCGAGGAAACGAATACCGTGCGGCCTTCGTCGGCGAGCCGGTGCATGAACTTCCGGATCCAGAGGATGCCCTCGGGGTCGAGGCCGTTCACGGGCTCGTCGAAGAGGAGGACCTCCGGGTCGCCAAGCAGTGCCGCCGCGATCCCCAGCCGCTGCGACATGCCGAGGGAGAAACCACCGGCGCGCTTTCCGGCGACGCTGGTGAGCCCGACGGTCTCGAGCACCTCGTCGACCCGGCTCTCCGCGATCTTGTTGGACTTCGCCATCCACCGCAGATGCGCTCGCGCCGACCGGTTGGGGTGCACCCACTTGGCGTCCAGCAGCGCGCCGACCGTCCGCAGCGGTTCCTTCAGCTCGCGGTACAGCTTGCCCCCGATGCGCACCTGGCCCGCGGTCGGATTGTCCAGGCCGAGGATCATCCGCATGGTCGTCGACTTCCCCGCCCCGTTGGGGCCGAGGAATCCGGTGACCTCCCCGCCCGCGACGGAAAAGGACAGGTCGTTCACCGCCAGTGTCCTGCCGTACCGCTTGGTGAGGCCCACTGCCTCGATCATGTCTGCTCCCCTCGGCGACTGCGAGAACAATCGTCGTCCATGTGGGTGGTCGAGCGCGTCATCCTGAGGTGCCAACCTGATACCCGACCTGAGACGTAGCTTGCCGTCTCCGGGCGGCGTACGCGATCGGTGATACCCCTGAGAACGACCCTGATTCGCCAGGGTTAATGAACCGTGGTTCAATAATCGCATGGCGAGGCCTCGCACCATCACCGACGAACGACTGCTGACCGCGGCGGAGACCGTGATCGGCATGGTGGGCCCGGGTTTCACGCTCGCCCAGGTGGCGGCCGAAGCCGGGGTCGCGGTCGGCACCGTCGCCCAGCGATTCGGTTCGAAGAACGGCCTCTTGCAGGCATTGAGCCGGTTGAACACGCGGTCGGTCGTAGGGCGGATGCGGGAGTGCGGCGAGCTCGCCGATCCTGTCGAGGCGCTGCGGGCGGCGATCGTCGTGGTCTACGAGGGGTTGGGCACCCCGGCGACGGCGGCGAACCATCTCGGGCAGCTGGGGGTGGACATCGGGGATCCGGAACTCCGCGCCCTGCTGGGTGAACATTTCACCGCCGTGGAGGCGGAATTGCGGCGGCTGACGCGCGTCGCGGCACAGGACCTGCCGGGCGCGCCCGGGGTCGTCAGTGCGGCGCGGGTGCTGCTGGGGGTGGCGAACGGGGCCGCGCTGGACTGGTCGATCCGGCCGAAGGGCCGATTCGTCGACCGGATGGGGCAAGACGTGGACGCGGTGCTGACCGCGTGGAAAGGAGTGTCCTGAATGGACCGGAAAGTGGCCGTGGTCGCGGGGGCGACCAGGGGATGTGGCCGCGCGATCGCGGTGGAGCTCGGCAGGCTCGGCTGGACGGTGTTCGTCACCGGCCGTACGACGCGCGAGCACCAGTCGCCGATGAAGCGGTCGGAGACGATCGAAGACACCGCGGAGCTCGTGGACGCGGCGGGCGGCAGGGGGATCGCCGTCCGGACCGACTTCACCAAAGTGTCCGATGTGGACGCCTTGCGAGCGCGGATCGAGTCCGAAGTGGACGGCCGGATCGACGTACTGGTCGACGACGTCTGGGGCGGCGACCAGTACGCGGACTTCGAGGGGGCGTACTGGGACTCCAGCCTCGACGACGCGCTCACGCTGGTGCACAACGCGATCGACACGCACCTGATCGCGCTGCACCGGCTTCTCCCGCTGGTCGTGCGGCGGGAAGGCGGTCTCGTCATCGAGGTCACCGACGGCGACCACGACGAGTACGTCGGCGCGGGGATCCCGTACTTCCTCGCGAAATGCGGCATCCGCGCGATCGGCAGGGCGCTCGGCGCCGAACTGAAGAAGTACGGCTGTGTCGGCATGACCGTCACGCCGGGCTTCCTGCGTTCGGAAGCCATGCTCGACCACTTCGGGGTCACCGAGGAGACGTGGCGGGACGCGGTCGGCAAGTCCGCTCCGGTCGACTTCGCCATCTCGGAGACCCCGGCGCTGCTCGGGCGGGGTGTCGCGAAGCTGGCGACCGACCCGGAGGTCGAGCGGTTCGCGGGCAAAACGCTGGCCTCGTGGACGTTGATGAACGAGTACGGCCTGATCGACGTCGATGGCTCACGTCCCGACTTCGGCAAGTGGATGGCCGAAGTCCGGGACGCGGGCAAGGATGCCGAGACGGCGGACCACGCCCTGTACCGCTGAGAGCAGGCAGGCCGCGCCCTCAAGTGTCCACAAGGGACGCTTGAGGAAGTGATCGTGCCCGATTGGGCAGTTTGCGCGGTGTTGCGGGGTCGTGAGTGGCGATTCGGGTTAGAACACGAATCGCCACTCACGACCGGTGCGCCTCACCCCGCCACCATCCCCATCCCCCGAAAGCGTCCCTTGTGGACTCTCGGGCACGTCTGGCTACCGTCGACCGTCCGGAACCAGGCCTTCACGGACGCGCCACGTTCCCGGCCAACACGTCCAGGTAGTGCTGGTTGAACATGACGCCGAGGACATTGCCGAACGGGTCGACGACGGCCGCGGTCACAAAGCCCGGCCCGCGCTCGATGATCGGCTCGTACTCCTTCGCGCCCTTCGCGAGCAGCTTCGCGAAGGCGTCCTCGACGTTGTCGACGGCCCAGTTCACGATGGCGCCACCGGGGCCGGGCTGGGCCATCGACGGCCGGAAGTCGCCGCGGACCAGGCCGAACTCGTGCTGGTAGTCGCCGATCCGGAACTCGACGTAGGCCGGCGCGCCGTCGGGACCGTTGCGGACGAAGTACGGCTCGATCCCGAAGAGATCGGAGTACCACTCGATCGCGGCGGCCATGTCGTCGGCGTAGAACGTGGTGGTGGTGAGACCTCGCAGCATTTCCTTCTCCTCCATCAAGTGGTTCTGGAGGCAAGGATCCACCGCAAAGTGCTCACCGAATGACCACTTTTCCGGCCCGGTTCCGCAAGTAGTCACCTACTTGCGTCGATCCGGCCTCAGGTGACCCCGGGGCGCGCCAGCCCGGTTTCGTAGGCGAGCACCACGGCCTGCACCCGGTCGCGCAGGTCGAGCTTCGACAGGATCCGCCCGACGTGCGTTTTCACCGTCGCCTCGGACAGGAACAGCGTCTCGGCGATCTCCAGGTTCGAGAGGCCCTTCGCGATCAGCACGAGCACCTCGCGCTCGCGTTCGGTGAGGACGTCGAGTTCGGCCGCGTCCCGCATCGGCTTCCCGCCGCCGCCGACAAAACGGTCGAGCAGCCGCCTGGTCACCGAAGGCGAGACCACGGCGTCGCCCGAAGCGACCGCTCGCAGCGCGGACACCAGGTGATCCGGCTGGGTGTCCTTCAGCAGGAACCCGCTCGCGCCGCCCTGCAACGCCGAATAGACGTACTCGTCCAGGTCGAACGTCGTCATCACGAGCACCCGCGCCGTCCCGGCCTCGACGATCCGTTTCGTCGCCTCGACCCCGTCCAGCACCGGCATCCGGACGTCCATCAGCACGACGTCCGGCCGCAGTTCCTCGGCGAGGCGGATGGCCTGCGCCCCGTCGCCCGCCTCGCCGACGACATCGATGTCGGCCTGCGCGCCCAGGACCATCCGGAACCCGACGCGCATCAATTCCTGGTCGTCGACGACCACCACCCGTATCACGTCGCCAACCTAACCGGGAGCCTCGCGTGCACCTGCCACCCTCCACCGGGAGCGGGTCCGACCTCCAGCGTGCCGCCGAAGACGTTCGCCCGTTCCTTCATTCCGATCAATCCGTTCCCACCGGGGACGGTGAGTCTCCGCGGCCCCGACGGAGCGCCGTGCGACCCCGTCTTCGTCGCGGCGGGCACCAGCTGTTTCGCGCGGCCGGCGCCGTCGTCGGTGATCCGGACGTCGATCACGTCGGCCTCGCGGCGCACCAGCACCTCCGCCTGCGCACCCTGTCCGGCGTGTTTCAGCGTGTTCGTCAGCGACTCCTGGACGATCCGGTACACGCCGAGCGAGACACCGGCGGGCAGCCCTGCCAGCGCGTCGGAACCGATCGCCAGCGTCACCGGCACACCGGCCTGGCGGATCCGGTCCGCGAGGTCGGTCAGCGCGCTGGCGTCCGGCTGCGGCACCCGCGGCTCGTCGTCGCCGTCACTGCGGAGCACGTCCAGCAGCCGTCGCAGCTCGGCGAGCGCGCCGCGACCGGTTTCCGAAATCGTCTGCAAGGCCCGTTTCGCCATCTCGGGATTCCCGTCGACCGCGTAGGACGCGCCGTCGGCCTGCACGACCATCACGCTCACCGCGTGCGCGACGACGTCGTGCAGCTCACGGGCGATCCGTCCGCGTTCCTCACCGACGGCGATCCTGGTCGCCTGGTCTCGTTCCGTCTCAAGCAGATGCAACCTGGCTTCCACCTCCTCGTGATAGGCGCGCCTCGCGCCGGCGAACTCGCCGAGCGTCCAGCACAGTGCGCTGGAGAAGATGCCGATGATCGCCAGCACCCACACGTCCTCCGGCGGGTCGGCCCACAGCTGGAGCCCCGAGGTGACCAGCGTCGCCAGCAGATACAGCAGTCCCTGTTTGCGTCCGACGTAGACCAGCACCGAGTAGATGCTGATCATCACCGCGAACGCGCTGGCCGCGCCCAGCTCCAGCGCCCCGTGCGGGATGCCGACCAGCAGCACCAGATACGCCGACCACAGCGTCGCCTTCCGCCGGAAGACCAGCGGCGCGACCATCGCGATGTCCAGCGGCACCGCCACGTACCAGGGCGGCATCGACTGGACTTCCGGCGTCTCGGCGGCGGCGACGTAAAGCAGCAGGTCGGTCAGCAGCAGGATGACGGCGATGGAACTGTCGCCCGCCATGGGGTGGGCACGCATCCAGAGGCTCAACCGTCGCACCTGGTAACACTATGTCGGCCTGTGTCGTTCGCGCGTCGGTCGCCGGTACCACCTTCGGTGCGACCCGAGGATGAGCGGCATGGCACGATTCTCCTCGGCAGGCTCGACGACTGGGAGGGGCAGGGCGCCGTGACGTCACCTTCGGAGCAGGGACGGCTCGCCGGTCCGCTGTCGATGTCGGTGGCCAATCTCTGCCATCGCCTGCAACCGCAGGTGTCCGCGCGGACCGCCGCCGGCTTCGCCGAAGTGCTGCGCAGGCTGGGCGGACCGCTGCAGGTCGCCGTCGCCGGCCGGATCAAATCGGGTAAGTCCACCCTGGTCAACGCCCTGATCGGGCGCCGGGTCGCGCCGACCGACGTCGGCGAGTGCACCCGGCTGGTGACCAGGTTCCAGTACGGCACCGTCGACCGCGTCGAGATCGTCTTCAACGACGGCCGCAAACAGGTGCTGCCCTTCTCCGCCGACGGGATGATCCCGGCGGAACTGGGCATCGACATCGACAAGGTCTCGCATATCGAGGCGTACCTCACCAACGCGGTCCTGCAGGGCATGACCGTCATCGACACCCCCGGCCTCGGCTCGCTCGACGCCGCTTCGGTGTCGCGGACCGAGGAGCTACTGGGCGCGGCGAAGCACCGCAAGCCCGACGGTGACGAGGACGAGGACGAGGAAGAAGGCTCCGACGAGCTGGACGACACCTCGCGCAACGCCGTCGCGGGTGCCGAGGCCGTGCTCTACGTGGTCACGCAGGGCGTCCGCGCCGACGACCAGCAGGCCTTGGCCGCGTTCACCGCCGCGACCGCGAGCCGCGAGGCGGGTCCGGTCAACGCGATCGCGGTGCTCAACAAGGCGGACACCATCGCGCCGGAGTCGGTCGAAGGCTCGGGCGGCGACGTGTGGAAGGCCGCCACGCTCCTGTCGGAGAAGCAGGCCTCGACGCTGAAGCCCCGCGTCGCGGACGTGCTGCCGGTGATCGGGCTGATCGCGGAATCGGCCGAGTCCGGCGGCTTCACCTCCCCCGACGCCGAAGCGCTGCGCCAGCTGGCCGAGATGGACGACGACATCCTCGAGACCATGCTGATCTCGGCGGACATCTTCACCAGCTGGGAATGCGACGTCGCGGCGGGCACCCGGCTGCGGCTGCTGGAGAAGCTGGACCTGTTCGGCGTCCGGTACGCCGTCGAGGCGATCCGCAAGGAACCCGAGATCACCGCGGGCTCGCTGCGGCGGAAGCTGCTCGACGCCTCCGGGCTCGAAGCCGTCCGTCAGCGGCTGAGCATCGTCTTCGCCGCCCGCGCCGACGGCATCAAGGCCGCCGCCGCGCTGGCTTCGGTCACCGCGCTGGCCCACGCGTCCGGCGACCCGGCGGAACGGCAGCGCGTCCACGACGCGATCGAGGTCCTGCTCGCCAAGCCCGAGGCACACCAGCTCCGGCTGCTCGAAGCGCTCACGCTGGTCGCTTCCGGCGCGGTCGACATGCCAGAGGACCTGTCCGAGGAGGTCCTGCGGGTCGGCAGCAACGCCGACATCGGCGCCCAGCTCGGCAAGCCGGGCGCTCCGCGCGCCGAGCTGGCGGCCCACGCCCTGGAACGCGCCGGCTGGTGGCGTTCCTTCGCGTCCTTCGGCGCGACGCCCGCCCAGAGCCGCGTCGCGCACGTCGTGCACCGGGCGTACTTCCTCATCTGGCAGCAGATCCGCGACTGACCCCTCCGCAATTAGTCACCTACTTGCCCCGGTACGCCTCCCGCGCGCGTATACGACCAGGGCAAGTAGGTGACTAATTGCGGGGTCGGATTGATAAACCGAGCGCTCGGTCTAATAATGGGCGCATGGAAACGATCGTCGACGAGCCCCAGTGGCTGCGCACGGCCTCCTGGCTCGGCTGTCCGCTGGTCGGCGCCGCGCTCGGCTGGTTCCTCCAGTCGATTTCGGGCTGGGTGGCGTCCCTGAGCTGGGTCCCGTTCAAGGGCCCCTTCCAGCTCGTCTCGGATATGCCGCGGCCATGGGGCGTGGTCACCGGGATCGGCGTCGGCCTGGCCCTCGGCCTGTTCTTCGCCGCGGTCTGGGCGCACGAGCGGCTGATCGTCAAGGTGACGCCGACCCGCATCACGCTGACCACCAAGGGCCGCAGTCGCGCGTACGAAGCACAGCTCGAGGCCGTCTTCCTCGACGGCAAGGAACTGGTCCTGCTCGCCGCGGACGGCCGGGAACTGGTGCGGCAGAAGGGCGACGTCGACCGCGAAGCCGTCGCCAAGGCCTTCCTCGACCACGGCTACCCGTGGCTCGACGAGCCGCCGGCGGTGAAATGAGGACGGTCGACCCGGCCAAGCACGAGGCGAAACGCCGCGCCATCCTCGACGCCGCCGCGGGCTGTTTCGCGATGAAGGGCTTCGAGAAGACGACGACGGCGGAGATCTGCCGCGCCGCGGGGATCAGCACCGGCAGCCTGTTCCACTACTTTCCGAACAAGCGCGCGGTGTTCGTCGGCATCTTCGAGCAGGACGCCGACGAGACCGCGGCCCTGCTCGCGGCCGCCGAAGAGATCGAGGATCCGGGGGAAGCCATCCTCCAGGTCATCACCCATGTGTCGGAACAGCTTCTGCACCCTGTCATCGCCAAGCTCGTCCTCGAGGTCGCCGCGCAGTGTTCCCGTGACGGCGATCTGGCCAGGCTCATCCAGCGCAACGACCGTGCACTGCGCGACGGTCTCGTCGGCCTGGTGACACGGGCGGTGGACACGGGCCGGATCGATCCCGGTTTCGATCCGAAGACGGTGGCGAGCTGGCTGGTCGCGTTGGTCGATGCGCCGCTTTCACGCGTGATTCTGGAGCCGGACCTCGATCCGAAAGCGGAACTCGCGGTGATGAAGGAGCTGATCAGCAGATTCCTTCGTCCTGTTCTGCCGATTTCGCCCCCGGCCGACGGGCGTTTGGTCGACACTGGTGAAATCTCCCCGGGCTGATCAGCAGGCCCGGGACACCAGTTACGGGGGTCGATTCGGGTGGGTGCTTGGCTGCGCAAGAAGGCGGTCGACGAGGTGGACCCGGACGAAGTGCCGACAGGCCAGATCTCGGCGGCGATCATCGCCGAAGCGGATGGCGCGACTTCGCCGTCCGAGGGAACCGTGGCCGTCGAAGCCACGTCGAAGACCGATGTGGAGTCCACGACCACGGGTCCGGCCGACCTCGAACAGGCTCTCGCCGACCGGCAGGCGCTGATCCAGCTCTGCCTGTACGCCCTCGATCGCGCCCGCAGCGGCGGCGTCGTCGAGCGGCTGGAACACGGTCTCGCCGGGATCGGTGTCCGTGCCCTGCGCCCGGACGGTGAGCGGTTCGACCCCGCCGTGCACGAGGCGGGTGGCGCGGTCGCGACCGAAGATCCCGCGCTCGAAGGGCTCGTCGCGGAGACCGAGGTCGTCGGGTTCGCCGATCACGACCGGGTCCTGCGCGCGCCGATCGTCATCGTCTACGCGAAGAAGGCCCAGTGACCGCTCCGAGCGCGGCGACCAATCTGCCGGCGGTCGTGAAGAGCACGCGCGAGCAGCTGCTCACCGTCGTCCGCGAAGCGGATCCTCAGGCCGCGAAATGGGTCGAGGACATCCGGAAGGCGCGGCCGAAGAAGCCGTCGGTCGTGGTGGTCGGCGAGACCAACCGCGGTAAGAGCTCGCTCGTGAACGCGCTCCTGTCCATGCCGGGACTGTCCCCTGTGGACGCCGACGTCGCCACGGCGACGTATCTGGTCTTCGAGCACGCCGAGCAGTGGTCCGCGCAGGCCTGTTATCCGGGCCAGCTGGCGTCGGTGCCGATCAACCTCAACGACCTGATCCACTGGGTTTCGGCCGCGCACGAACTGCCGGAAGGGCAGATCCCGCCGCGTTACGTCGAGGTCTCCGGTCCGGTCCCGCTGCTCGAACGAGTGTCCATTGTGGATACCCCAGGGGTCGGCGGGCTCGACTCGATGCACGGCGAACTGGCGAAGGAGGCCGCCGCGGGCGCCACCGCGCTGCTGTTCGTCGTCGACGCATCCTCTCCCTTCACCGCGCAGGAGCTGCATTTCCTGCAGGACATGGGCGAGCGCGTCGAAACCGTGCTGTTCGCGCTGACCAAGACCGACCAGTTCCGCGGCTGGCGCGAGGTCCTCGAAGCCGACCGGCGGCTGCTCGCCGAGCACGCTCCCCGGTTCGCCGACGCGGTGTTCCATCCGGTGTCCGCGCGGATGTTCGAGACGGCGGCCAAGGCCCCGAACGAGCAGATGGCCATGATGCTGCGGGAAAAGGCCGGGATCGGCGCGCTGCAGGGCGCGTTGCAGGAGATGCTGGTCGGCCGCTCGGCGATGCTGGGCGAGGCCAACACCCTGCGCGCGCTGTCGAGCGCCCTCGCCGAGCTCAAGGCGAAGTCGCAGGCGGAAAGCCGTGCGCTGTCCGCCGGGGAGGCCGAGGCGGAACAGCTCCGCCAGCGCCGCGACGACCTGACCACCGAACGGCGCTCGTCGACGCGGGGCTGGCAGCTGAAACTGCGCGCGGAGATCCAGCGGACCCGCGTCGAGGTCGGACACGAGACCAGCAGGCAGATGCGCGACGCGTCGACGCATTTCCGGCAGCAGATCGACGGCGCGAAACGGGACGCCCTCGCCGCGTTGCCCCAGCAGGTCGACATCGCGTTGCAGACGACCTCGCAGCGGATCTCGATGCTGCTCTCCCAGCGGCTCAACCAGGTCACCAACGTCGCGCTTTCGGAGCTGTTCTCGGCCGAAGAGCTCGCCATCATCCGCGGCCAGTTCGCCAGGGCGGGCGGCCCGCCGGTCGTGCTGCGCCCGCCGGACAAGAAACCGCCGACGGCCGAGGACAAACTGCTCATCTTCATGGGTGTTTCCGGTGGTCTCGGCGCCGGAAAGGTCGCCGCGCTGCCGCTGGCGGGTGTCGCGATCCTGAATCCGGTGATCCTGCCCGCCACGATCATCATCGGCCTCGGCGCCGGCTGGTGGATGGCGCGCACCCGCAAACACGCCTCGGACAAGCAGCATATGAAGCAGTGGCTGGTCGAGGCGATCGCGGACGCGCGTTCCACGCTGGACCAGCTCGTCGCGGAGCAGCTGATCGAGGCCGAACAGCAGCTGTCGATGGCGCTCGACGAGGCCCTCGGCCGCCGCATCGACGCGATCGAGGCGGAGCTGAAGGAAGTCGACAAGACGATCAAGATGGGCGCGCAGGAACGGGCGAAGAAGATCTCGGTGGTCGCGAAGCGCCTGAAGGACGTCTCGGACGGTCGCGATCGCGCTGAGGCACTGCTCGGTCGCATTCGGTCACTGCGCGACGCCTGACCAGGGTGGTCCTGTTGTGGACCGGAACCGAACCGGCCTACGGTGAGTCCTAAGCTTCGACACACCAGCAGGTCAACGAGGGGGTTATCCCATGTGGGTCGACGAGAGCGGCGGCACGGACACCGAGACGGGCTCCACGGAGGCGGTCACGGTCCACGTTGACGGCGAGGAGTACCAGGCCGAGCTCAACTACGACCTCGACAAGGACGGCGTGAACGACGCCGCGGTCATCCAGCACGAAGACGGCACCGGCCAGGCGTTCGTCGACACCGACGGCGACGGCGAGGCCGACCAGTACGCGGTGCTGGACGAGAACGGCAAGGTCGTCCAGGAAGCCGTCTACGACGAGGCGTCCGGCGCCTGGGTCGAGGCCGGTGGCGGTAGCGACGACGGCGGTTCCGACGCGGGCACCAGCGGCACCATGCACGCCGACATGCCCAGCGGCGACGTCGAGATCGGCCCGCCGACGATCGACACCAACGGTGACGGGACTCCCGACACCGCCGTCGTCCAGACGGAGGACGGCCGCACCATCGCCTTCACCGACAAGGACGGCGACGGCAACGCCGACATCGCGGTGGAGACCGACGCCTCCGGCAACTCCAAGACCTACGAGCACACCGGCCCCGGCCAGTGGACCGAGGTCAGCAGCGGCGTGGTCAACGACGACATCGGCTCGGCCTTCGCGAGCACTCCGGCCGCCGTCGAGGGCGACCCCGCGGGTGACGCGGCGTGGGGCGGCGCGGGCACCGAAACACTCGAAGGTGTGGCGAAGATCGATTCTTCGACCGGCCAGTGGATCAGCCTGAACTGATTCCGGAAATGGTTTAAACCATCGTCAGAATGGTCTAGGCCATTTTAGAACCCGAATTCGTGTAATCCTGGTCACAGAACAGCCCGGTACGAAACCTCGTGCCGGGCTTTCTCATGTCCGATTCGCCCCATCGCCGTGCCGTCGATCACCGGAAGAATTTCTGCGTATGGCCCATTCCGGTGATACTGAATCGATTCCCTTATCGTTCTTGTGAGAGAACCGACAGGTCAGCTCTCGGTTACCTGCCGGTCATCCGGCTACTCTCGGGGAATCCCAAAACCTGCACACCGGCCTTCCCGCCGGTGTGCGAAGCCATTCGGTCGCCGGCATCGAAGCCCGCATCGGAACAGCGTCGTTCCCGGTGTGGGCTTCTGCCGTCGGAAGTCAGGAGAAGAGATGACCGCAGTCGCCATCCCCGGACTGGAAAATGCGCCGACGACGCACAGTGGCGTGCTGTCCTGGGTCCGGGAGGTCGCCGAACTGACCACTCCGGACCGCGTGGTGTGGGTCGACGGGTCCGACGAAGAGGCCGCGCGCATCAACGCCGAGCTGGTCTCCGCCGGCACGTTCGTGCAGCTCGACGCGAAGCCCAACTCGTACTGGGCCGCTTCCGACCCGAATGACGTCGCCCGCGTCGAAGAGCGCACCTTCATCTGTTCGGATAACGAAGCCGACGCCGGTCCCACCAACAACTGGATGGACCCGGCCGAGATGAAGGCCACGATGACGGAGCTGTACCGCGGATGCATGCGCGGTCGCACGATGTACGTCATCCCCTTCTGCATGGGCCCCCTCGGAGCCGAAGACCCCAAGCTCGGCATCGAGATCACCGACTTCGCCTACGTCGTCGCCTCCATGCGCGTGATGACCCGCGCCGGCAAGGCCGCGCTGGACAAGTTCGTCACCGAGGACGGCACCGAGCGCGCGTTCGTCCCCGCCCTGCACTCCGTCGGCGCGCCGCTGGAGCCGGGTCAGGAGGACGTCTCCTGGCCGTGCAACACCACCAAGTACATCTCGCACTTCCCCGAGACCCGCGAGATCTGGAGCTACGGCTCCGGCTACGGCGGCAACTCGCTGCTCGGCAAGAAGTGCTACTCGCTGCGCATCGGCTCGGTCATCGCCCGCGACGAGGGCTGGCTGGCCGAGCACATGCTGATCCTCAAGCTGATCTCGCCCGAGGACAAGGTCCACTACGTCGCGGCGGCGTTCCCGAGCGCCTGCGGCAAGACCAACCTCGCCATGCTGCAGCCGACCATCCCCGGCTGGCGCGCCGAGACCCTCGGTGACGACATCGCGTGGATGCGGTTCGGCGAGGACGGCCGTCTGTACGCGGTGAACCCCGAGTTCGGCTTCTTCGGCGTCGCGCCGGGCACCGACTGGCACACCAACCCCAACGCGATGCGCACCATCGAAAAGGGCAACACGGTCTACACGAACGTCGCGCTCACCGACGACGGCGACGTCTGGTGGGAGGGCATGGGCGAGAAGCCCGCCCACGTCACCTCCTGGAAGAAGCAGGACTGGACGCCGGAGTCGGAAGAGAAGGCCGCGCACCCGAACTCGCGGTACTGCACGCCGATGTCGCAGTGCCCGATCCTCGCGCCCGAGTGGGACGACCCGCAGGGTGTGCCGATCTCGGCGATCCTGTTCGGCGGCCGCCGAAAGACCACGGTCCCGCTGGTGAACGAGGCCCGCGACTGGCAGCACGGCGTGTTCATGGGCGCCACCATGTCGTCGGAGACCACCGCGGCCGCCGCCGGCGCGGTCGGCAACGTGCGCCGCGACCCGATGGCCATGCTGCCGTTCCTCGGCTACCACGCCGGTGACTACTTCAAGCACTGGCTGGACCTCGGCAAGAACGCCGACGCGGACAAGCTGCCGAAGATCTTCTACGTCAACTGGTTCCGCCGCGGCGACGACGGCCGCTTCCTGTGGCCGGGCTTCGGCGAGAACTCGCGGATCCTGAAGTGGGTCATCGAGCGCGTCGAGGGCAAGGGCAACGCGAACGAGACCCCGGTCGGCTTCGTGCCGAAGGCCGAGGACCTCGACACCGAGGGCCTCAAGGAGCCGCTGGCCGACATCCAGGCCGCGCTGGACGTCTCCGCCGAGGAGTGGCGCCAGGAACTGCCGCTCATCGAGGAGTGGTTCGAGAAGATCGGCGACAAGGTCCCGGCTTCGCTGCGTGACGAGCTGGACGCGCTCAAGTCTCGGCTCGAGCGCTGACGCAAACGTGCCGAAGGGGCGCCCGTGCCGTCTCCACCTCACGGTGGGAGCGGAGGGCGCCCCTTCATCACGTTTCCGGGGGCCTTCGGCCCGAAAGAGGGCGCTCGAGCGGTGAAGTCTCCGTCGGGCGCGGGGCGCCCTTGGGGAGACCTTTCGGTGCCGGGGGGATTGCTCGGGTTCGGGCTCGGGTTCGGGTTGGGCGGCTTGGTGTGAGCCTCATCCTCGGAGTCATTCCCGGGGATGAGGCCGTCTTCTTTCGCGCTCGGTACCGTGGCCGCATGGTCAAATTCGGCGTCAACATGGTCGTCCCGGAGACCCGCGCGGCGTGGGTCGGCAAGTGCCGCAAGGCCGAAGACCTCGGGTTCGACGTGATCGGCGCGGCGGACCACCTCGGCATGGCACCGCCCTTCCCGGCGCTCGTGCTCGCCGCCGAGGTGACGAGCCGCCCCAGGCTCAACACCTTCGTCATCAACACGGCCTTCTACAACCCGGTGCTGCTCGCCCGTGACGTCACCGGCACCGACCAGTTCACCGAGGGCAGGCTGGAGCTCGGCCTGGGGGCCGGTTACGTGAAGGCCGAATTCGAAGCGATGGGAATGGAGTTCCCCCGCGCCGGACAGCGCGTCGCCCACCTCGAAAAAACGATCAAAGAACTCAACCGGCTCTATGCCGACGAAAAGCACAAACCGGCCACGGTGCAGAAACCGGGACCCCCGCTGATGATCGCCGGCCGCGGCGACAGGCTGCTCACGCTCGCCGCCGAACACGCCGACATCATCGGGTTCACCGGCACGGCCGCCGTTCCCGACGGAGGAGCACTCGCCGTCGACGACGCCACCGGGATCGCGGAGCGGGCGGACTTCGTCCGCGGAAAACTGAAGGGCCGCGCCGCCGAATTCAATATTCTCGCGCATTTCGTCGCCGTGGTCGAAGACCGGCGAGAGGGTTTGGAGAGCCTGCGAGAGCTGCTCGAAGGCAAGCTCACCGTCGAACAACTCGCCGAGCTGCCGACGGCTCTGGTCGGCACGCACGAGCAGATCGCCGAACAGATCCTGGCGCATCGCGAGCGGTTCGGGTTCACCTACTTCACCGTGCTGGAGCACAACATGGACGCGCTCGCACCGGTGATCGAGTTGTTGCGCGACAAATGATCGACGTACGCGGGCTCGGCGTCCAGGCCGGGGATCTCTGGTTGTTCGACGGCCTCGACTTCGAGGTCGATGCGGGCGAATGCGCGGTCATCGTCGGCCCCAACGGGGTGGGCAAATCGACCCTGTTGCGGTGTCTGTACGGCACGCAGACGCCGCAGCGCGGACGCGTCGTCGTTGCGGGCGGGAAACCCGACGAACGCGACGTTTCCTTTCGCCGCAAGGTTTCCGTGTTGTTCGACGATTCCGATTTCTTCGCCGAACTGACTCCGCTTCAGCATCTCGAACTGCTGGAGGGCTCGTTCGGGGCCGACCTCGGCGATGTCGACGCGTTGCTGGCGGACGCGGGGCTCTCGGAACGCGCGAAGGTCACCGCGGGCAAGTTCTCCGCCGGGCAACGCCGTCGCCTGTTGCTGCTCGGCGCGACCGCGCGGCCGCACGACGTCCTGCTGCTCGACGAGCCCGAGCGGGCGCTCGACGTCGCAGGGAAGGAATGGCTGACGTCGTTGATCAAGCGTTCGACCGACGCCGGGGCGGCCGTCGTCGTGGCCACGCATCATCCTCCGCTGCTCGAAGCGGCCGACTCCACCCTCGAGTTGTGGTGATGCCTTCTCGGCGGAAAGGAGTACCTCGAAGGTGGTGACCACGAAAGCCCCCACGCACGTCCCGGGACGGCAGCGATTCGGCGGGTTGCTCAACGGGGATTACCAGACCTTCCTGGCACTGTTCGGCTTCGGCGCGCTGTTCACCGCCTTCCAGAACCTGCCGAAGCTCCGCGACTTCCTTTTTGGACAGTTCGTTGTGGACTTCCCGGCGGTGTTCGGCCTGCTGGTGGTGCTGTGCGCGATGTTCTGGCGCAGCCTGCTTCGCCGCGGCTTCGTCTGGGCCGAGCCGGCGGCGCTGACCTGGATGGATTTCGCCCGCGTCGACAGACGCCGTGTCGTCGTGAAGCGGATGTGGGCGCTCTGGTCCGGGCTGGTCGTCGTGGTCGGCTACACCGGGGCGCTGGTCACCGCGATCGGTGGCGGGTCGAAGGACGTGTGGATCGCGATGTCGGCGCTGACCGCCTCCGGCGCGATCCTGGCCGCCGTCACCGCGCGGCGGACGGCGATCCGCGGGGAAACGGCGGGTCCGGTCGTGCTCGCGCTGGCCGGTCTGGCGACGGCGGCCGCGGGGCTGGGCCCGATCGCGATCGAGGTGCTGGCCGGCGGGCTGTTCGCGGTGGCGGTGGCGGTGGCCTTCGGCGGCGAGCCGATGTCCGGGGTCGGGCGCCAGGAACTCGTCGACGGCTGGAACGCGCGGCTCCTGCGGGCGATGGCCGCGGTCTTCATGGACCCCATGCTGCTGATCCCGGAATCGAAGCCGGTGCCGTGGCTGACGCTGCGGCGTCCGACGACGCTGCGGCTCGCGTGGGCGGGTGTGCTCGGCCGGATGCGCTACGCGGCGGCCGGCGTGGTGATCGCTTGCCTGGTCGGTCTCGGGCACCTGGCCTTCCCCGCCGTCCCCGTGGTGCCGCTGTTCGCGCTCGGCGCGTACGCGGCGCTCGTGCCGTTCGTCGGCGGGCTCGGCGAACTGTGGCGCAATCCTGGCCGCAGGCGATGGCTCGGCGCCTCCGACTGGGAACTGCGGCTGGTCAACGGCCTGGTCTTCGCCCTGCTCGGCCTCGGCTGGGGAGTGCTGCTCGGCCTGGTGACGCTGACCCTCGGGGTGATCCCGGCCTGGCCGGTGTGGCTCGCGATCCCGCTCGCCGTGGTCGCCGCGCTGCGGACGGCGACCCGGCCGCCGATGAACTACGACGTCGGCGGCGGGGCCGCCGGCTTCCAAGCCCTGCGAGGCGTGGACGTACTGGCCGTCGGCGCCGTCTTGCTCAGCGTGATCGCCTGAGGTCACCCGTTCCCGCGTTCGGATCATCCGGATACTCCGAACGCGGGTTACCCTCGATGCGACGAAAGGAGCACGAGTGGGCGGCGGGCACGCACCGGGTAAGGGGCGGCGGGCGACCAGCGAGTTCCCCGCGAGCTGGACCGACGAGCAGATCATCGCGGTCATCAAGGACGTCGCCAACGATCCGAGCGAACCCCGCGTCAGAATGCACAACGGCCGCTGGCGCTGTGCCGGCGAGCGCTACGGCGTGCATCTGATCGTGCTGGTCGAGGACAACGGCCACGTCAAAACGGGCTATCCGGTGGCAGGCCCCGGCGTGGTCCGCAATCCCGACACCGCGGCCGACCCGGCGAACCCGACCGTCGCCGACCTCGCCGCCGGCCGCATCAGCTTCTTCGGCGACAGCCTGCTCGACCAGATCGCCGACCGGATCACGCCGGACGTCCTGGCCTTCTACCGCACGCTGCACTGGTCGGGTGAGTGGGAAGAGCTGGCCGACGTCCTCGTCGCACACGCGATGAAGGAGAACCTGCGGCTCGGCGTGGACGAATACGCCACCCTGGAAAGCCTGCTGAGCAGCTTCGACCTGCCGATCGACGGCTTCCTCTACCTGAACGACCGGGCACACGCCCTGGCCGCACTCCGCCCCTAGGCGCCTAGCTCGCTTCGGCGACCTGCTCGGCGCCGCCCTCCGCGGCCGCCCGCAGCGAGTCCAGCGGCAGCCCGACGGCGTCCGCGATCGCCATCACCGTGAAGAAGGCGGGCGTCGGGATCCGGCCGGTCTCGATCTTGCGGAGCGTCTCCACCGAGATCCCGGCCTCCGCGGCGACCTCGACCATGCTCCGCGACGCCGACGCGCGCGCGTCCCGGAGCGCCAGCCCCAGCCGCTCGCCGCGTTCGCGTTCCTCGTCCGTCAACGGCACTCGCACCATGGCGCCAATACTAATACCGGATCTGAGGGAGTCGAGGTCGCGGACAGGCGTCGGTCGAGTGGGTCGTGAGTGGCTGAAGTACATGAAGGTCTCCTTCCTGTACGTAGTCGCAAGGATGGGGGCTTCACGCACTGTCGCTGTAGCGCCGAACTCTCATGTCGTGAAGGGCACCTTTGAGACGATCATCGTCTCAAAGGTGCCCTTCACGACATCCCCACGAACTGGGGCCTAAGACACCTTCGGGTTAGAACCCGAATCGCCACTCACGACCCACCCGACCCACGCCCTACCGCCACCCGCTGAGTTGTCCCCACCGAGTTACCCCCAGCCTGTGGATAACTCTGTGCACAGGTCGTGGACAACCCCGAGAAAAGGGCCCCGCCGAGCCGGAGCTCGACGGGGCCACAATCCCTAGTGGCTTCAGGCGCCCGCGGGCACCGGAAGTGGGAGTCCGGGGAGGCTCTGGTCGTTCGGCACCTTGCCGTCGACGAGGAAGTCCTCCACGACCTTGTCCACACCCGCGTTGCCGCCGGCGTAGATACCGTGGTCGCCTTCACCGGTCACCGTGATCATCCGCGAGCCGGCGAACGCGCGGTGCGCACGGGTCGCACCCTCGATCGGGGTCGCGGGGTCGTTCACCGACTGGACGATCAGCACCGGCGGGACGCCGCGGCCGTCGAGCTTCGGCAGGTCGACCGGCTTGTTCTTCCAGAAGATGCACGGCTGGATCAGCCAGCCGGCGCCGAGCAGCGGCAGGTCGCGGTCGATCAGCTTCTGCGACTGGCGGATGACACTCTGCCGGTTGCCGGTCCACTTGCCCTCGTTGCAGGGGATGGTCCAGAAGCTGGCGTTGTAGGAGTCGCCGTCGGTCGGGACGAACAGCGGCTGCGGGCCGATGACGCCGTCACCGTCCACCGTCTCCGCCTTGACCTTCTGCGCGGCGGCCGACTTCTGCTGCTGCGTCGAGGTGCCCTCGGTCAGCGTCTTCAGGTTGACCAGGTAGTCGGCCAGCGCGGGGAAGTTGCGCTTCGAGTAGAGGTACCCCGCGATGGTCGAGTCGAGGGCGTTGGCCGAAACCGGGACGCCGTCCACCTCGACCGGGTTCTGCGTCAGCGCGAAGCGGACCTTCTCGTACGTCTGGCGAGCGGCTTCACCGGTCTTGCCGAAGCCGTAGACCTTGTCGTACTTGCCGATCCACGGCAGGAAGTCCTGACGCCAGCGGCGCTCGAAGCCGAGCGGCTGCCCGTCGAACGAGTTCTGCCAGGTGGTGGTGAACTCGGTCGAGGAGTCGAGCAGGAACTTGCCGGTCCGGGTGGGGAACTGCTGCGCGTAGTGCGCGCCCATCCAGGTGCCCGCCGAGTAGCCGACCCAGTTGATCTTGTCGCGGCCGAGGAGGACGCGCAGCAGGTCGATGTCGCGGATGGTCTGCGCGGTGTTGATGAGCGGGCCCAGCTCGCCGGACTTCACCTGGCAGGAGTCCGCCGCGTACTTGGTGGCGTCCAGGATCAGGTTCAGGTTCGCCCGGCTGCGGTCGCGCGGGTCGAGGTCGGAGCCGGTGCCGATCGCGTTGCCGCAGGTGATGTTGGTGCTCTTGCCGGTGCCGCGCGGGTCGAGACCGATGATCTCCTGGTTCGCGCGGAGCTTCGTCTGGTTACGCAGACGGGCCGGGAAGTTACGGCCCGGAGCGCCGGGGCCACCCGGGTTCGTGATCACGCTGGCGGTCGCGTTGCCGCTGGTGGCGGCGAGGCGGCTGACGGCGATCGTCAGGTCGATGGCCTCGTTCGTCTTGTACCAGTTGCGCGGTGCGCGGTAGGTCGCGCACTCGATGTTTTCGGCCCCCGGAGGCGGCGCGGACGGCAGCTCACTGGCGGTGCACTTGTGCCAGTCCAGCTTCTGGTCCGCGTACTTCGCCGGAATGTTGGTGGAGTTCAGCGGCTGCTGCCGAGCAGCCTCCGGTCCTGCGAACGCAGGAGTGAACCCGGCCAGCATGGTGCCGGCGACAGCCGGGATCACCACCGCATAGCGGAGTTTCTTCATCCGATGCCCCTTTGATCTTGCGTGCGAAGTTCCTGTTCGCGACTTGCGGCTATTGATATCCGGCGGGGAGCGGGACGGCAACCGCCCTTCGTCGTATGGGGCGTCGCTGATCAAATCGATATCGGGCACGCGTGACCCGGGTGGGGGAGAGGTCTTAGGGTCATCGGGACCATCCGGGGGTACGGGAAACGTTAGGTGAGGTCCGATGGCGTCAGGTAAGGCAGACGGGAAGGTGAGGGGCTTTCAGTTCAGCCCCTGGAACCTCCTGTTGATCATCCCGTTGCTGGTGCTGATCACATCCTTGTTCAATTCGGACGGGCCGCGAGTGTTCGGGATGCCGTTCTTCTACTGGTTCCAATTCGTGTTCGTGGCCGTCGGCGTCCTGTGCACCTGGATCGTCTTCGTGATGACCAAGGACAAGCCGACCAGTGAGCGTCCCGACCGGCTGTCCGTGGACGAGCTCGACGAGGGGGACGCCAAGTGAGCAACATCCAATGGCCAGAGCTGATCATCTTCACGATCCTCTTCGCGGTGGTCACCGTGCTCGGCTTCGTCGCTTCCCGCTGGAAGGCCGGCAACACCCTCGACCACCTGGACGAATGGGGCCTCGGCGGCCGCAAGTTCGGTTCGTGGATCACCTGGTTCCTGCTCGGCGGTGACCTCTACACGGCGTACACGTTCGTCGCCGTCCCCGCGCTGATGTTCAGCGCCGGCGCGATGGGCATGTTCGCGCTGCCGTACACGATCATCGTCTACCCGATCGTGTTGATGCCGGCGCTGCGCATGTGGTCGGTTTCGCGCGTCCGCGGCTACGTCACCCCCGCCGACTTCGTCCGCGGCCGCTTCGGCTCACCGACGCTGGCGCTGCTGATCGCGATCACCGGCATCATCGCGACGATGCCGTACATCGCGCTGCAGCTCGTCGGCCTCGAAGCGGTGCTGCGGACCATGGGCATCAACGGCTCCGGCGTCATCGGTCACCTGCCGCTGCTGGTCGCCTTCGTCATCCTGGCGGTCTACACCTACCAGTCCGGCCTTCGCGCGCCCGCGCTGATCGCGTTCGTCAAGGACATCCTGATCTACCTCGTGATCATCGTGGCGATCATCTACCTGCCCTCGAAGCTCGGCGGCTGGTCGGCGATCTTCGACGCGGCCGACGCCAAATTCGACAAGACGCCGTCCCAGGCGGACGGCATCCTGCTCAACGCCAACAACCAGTTGCAGTACGCGACACTGGCGCTCGGTTCGGCGCTCGCGCTTTTCCTGTACCCGCACTCGCTCACCAGCGTGCTCGCTTCGCGTGGCCGCAGCGTGATCAAGCGGAACATGGTCGCGCTCCCGGCGTACTCGCTGGTGCTGGGCCTGCTGGCGCTGCTCGGCTACGTCGCGATCAGCGCGTCGGTCTCGCCGATCACCAACAACGCCACCGGCAAGCCCGACACGAACACCGTCGTCCCGGTGCTGTTCGACTCGCAGTTCTCGTCGTGGTTCGCCGGGATCGCGTTCGCCGCGATCGGCATCGGTGCGCTGGTGCCCGCGGCGATCATGTCGATCGCGGCGGCCAACCTGTGGACCCGCAACATCTACAAGGAGTACATCAAGAAGGACGCGACGCCGGGCCAGGAGGCGAAGCAGGCCAAGCTCGCTTCGCTGATCGTGAAGTTCGGCGCGGTGGCGTTCATCCTGTTCATCGACCCGCAGTTCTCGATCGACCTCCAGCTCATCGGCGGCGTGCTGATCCTGCAGACGCTGCCGGCGGTCGCGATCTCGCTCTACACGCGGTGGTTCCACCGCTGGGGCCTGATCGCCGGCTGGGTGGTCGGCATCGGCTGGGGCCTGGTCATGCTCTACAACATCCCGAACGCGGCGACCGGCAAGGCGCACTTCGGTGGCTCGGCGCTGAAGCTCGGCGACCTGTCTATCTTCGGCTGGCACCCGCTCAGCGGCTCGCAGCTGCAGATCTACGTCGGTTTCGTGGCGCTGGCCGCGAACCTGCTGATCGCCGTGATCTTCACGCTGATCGCGCGGCAGCTGAAGGTCTTCAACGGCACGGACGACACCGAGGCCGAGGACTACCACGCCGACGAGCACGACAAGGATCTCCGCGAGATCGGCGTCCACTGAGTCAGCTGTGAGAAGGGGCCGCGTCCTGCCGGGACGCGGCCTTTCTCGTGGCCGCGGTCGCCGTCAGGTAGAGGACGAGGCCGTTCAGCAGGTGCCACAGGAAGTGCGTCCCGGCGGGGAAGCTCCCGCAGACCGTGTGGTCGGCCGTGCGGAACGAAAGCGACACTCCGAAGACGCCGGCGGCCACGGCGAACCTGCGGCGATCTTCACCCCGGAGAATGACCGCGAAGACGACGAGGCCGATCAGCGCCGAGAGGTACAGCCCACCGCCCAGCGACGCGACAAGGGCGGTGAACGCGAGGAACACGGGGACGCCGATCCAGGACAGCCTGCGGCTGACGCCGAAGAACACGTGCGGGAACACGGCGGCGTAGTACAGGACGAACACCAGGATGAAGCCGGTGTCGGCGGCCGCGGACCAGCGGGTGGCGAGCAGGTGGAAGGCCGTGCTGCCGAGGAACACCAGTCCGATGAGGACCGCGAGGACACGGCCGTTCGGTCGCCGCCAGACGGCGATCGCGGCGACCAGAAACGCGAGATTGCTGAGGCTGTTGAGCGGCTCACCCCAGAGTCCGGGGGCCAGACGTTCGCAGTAGCCGTCGATGTACGCGGTCCAGTTCACCTCTCCAGATAACCGTGCCCACGTGAACTGCGGGTGTCGCCGGTCAGCAGGCCTCCAGGCGCCGGGTCAGGAAGCGGCGTCGCGGTTCCGAGCAGGGCAGTGCGAGCGCTCGCCGATAGTGCTCGGCGGCTCGCACAGGGTCGCCGGCCCGCAGCCACAGCGCGCCGAGGACGGCGGGCAGCAGGGTGTAGTCCGGCAGGTCGGCCTCGATGGCTTCGAGTTCGGCGATCCCGGCGACGGCACCGTCCACCATGGACAGCGCGATCGCGCGGTTCAGCCGCGCCACCGGCGACGGGCGCAGCGCCAGCAGGTCGTCGTACAGCCCGACGATCCGGCGCCAATCGGGCGGCTGAGCCGTGCTGTGACACAACGCGATCGCGGCTTCGACGTGGTACGCCGACATCTCCGGCCCGGTGCACGCCCGCTCGAACTGCCGCGTCCCCTCGGCGATCATCGCGTGGTCCCAGCGGTCGCGGTCCTGTTCGTCGAGCAGCAGCAGATCACCGTCCCGGTCGACCCGCGCGGGCAGCCTGCTCCCCTGCAACAGCATCAGCGCCACCAGCGCCCGCACCCTCGGCAGAGCCGTCTTCGGCTCGGCGAGCAGCAGCCGTCCCAGCCGGATCGCCTCACCGCACAGTTCGCCGCGCACCGCGACGTCTCCGGTCGTCGCGTCGTAACCTTCGTTGAACAGCAGGTACAGCACGGCCAGCACACTGTCTACTCTGGACTCCAGCGCGTCCGGCCCCGGCAGGCCGAGCGGTTTCCCCGACGCGCGCAACCACTTCTTCGCCCGCACGAGCCGCTGCGCCACCGTCGCCGGTTTCGTCAGCAAGGCCGCCGCGATCTCGTTCACCCCGAGCCCGCCGACGGTCTTCAAGGTCAGCGCCACCTGCGACACCATCGGCAGCGCGGGATGGCAGCACAGCAACATCAGCACGAGTTCGTCGTCCGTGCGCCGATCGGCTTCGTAGCCGTCGAGCTCCACGAGCCGCGGCAGCAGCGCGCGCAGGGTCTGCTCGCGCCGGACGACGTCCATCGCCCGGTTCCGCGCGGCCCGGAACAGCCAGCCCCGCGGATTGTCCGGGATCCCGCACCGCGGCCAGGTGCGCAGCGCCTGTTCCAGCGCGTCGGCGACGGCTTCCTCGGCCAGGTCCAGCCGTTCGGGGCCGAGCGCCCTGGCCAGCGTGGCGACGATCCGCCCGGCACTGTGCCGGAACAGATGCTCCACCACGCCGGCCGGACGGCTCATGACAGCGCGACCTTCCGCATCAGTCCTCGCAACCGCGTTCGCCGACCTTGCGTACTTCGATCGGCCCGAACTCCAGATGCGGATGCGTCGCGAAGATCTTCTCCGCCTGGTCGAGGTCCGCGGCCTCGATCACCTGGTAGCCGCCGACGATCTCGGTGGCCTCGGTGTGCGGCCCGTCGGTCACGCCGACCTCGCCACCGGAACCGCGCAGCACCCGGCCGCTCTTCGACAGCCCGCCGCCGTCGACGAAGCGGCCTTCCTTCGTGCGCTCCTCCGCCCAGGCCATGTAGTTCTCGAGCACGCGTTGCGCTTCGTCAGGGCCGAGGTGGTCGTGCGAGTCCTTCGTGGCACGGATGAAACCGATGTAGTGGGGCATGGCGTCCTCCTTGGGATCGATGGTCCCTAGACGAACAAGCGCTCCGCGAATCGACATCGTCCGAACAGGTCACAGCTCCAGCCGCCAGGTCTGGCCGGTCAGCTCGTAACCGAAGCCCTCGATCGTCTCTTCGCTCACCAGCCGGAAGCCCGCCTTCCGGTAGACCGCCCTCGCCGCGTCCAGCACCGAGACCGTCCAGAGTTCGATCGCGGGGTAGCCGGACGCCCTCGCGAACTCGACGCACTCGGTGACCAGGCGTTTCCCGACGCCGCGGCCACGCGCGGCCGGTTCGAGGAGCAGCATCCGCAGCTTCGCGGTGATGCCGTCCTCGGCGGGCATGCAGAAGATGCTGCCGACGCGTTCCCCGTCGAGTTCGGCGATCCAGCCCGCTTGGCGAGGGTCGCCGCGCCTGTCGACGTACTCGGCGACGACGCGGGCGACGAGTGCTTCGAAGCGTTCGTCCCAGCCGTATTCGCGGGAGTAGAGGGCGCCGTGGCGGTGGACCACCCAGCCGAAGTCACCGGGCCGGGGCGGGCGCAGGACCAGCGTGGGGTTCGGGGCGCGCTCGCCGACCAGCGAGGTGATCGTGTCCATGGCGCCGAGCAGCCGCTCTTGCTCGTCTTCGCCGAACTTGCCGAGCAGCGAGCCGATCCTGCCCACCGACCGCTGGTCGAGGACGGCGAAGGCCTTGCGGCCGTCCTCGGTCAGCCGGACGAGCTGACGGCGGGCGTCCTCGTCGCTGCGCTCGCGGGTGAGGAGGCCTCGCCCTTCGAGCCTCGCGAGCAGCCTGCTCGCGTATCCGGCGTCGAGGTCGAGACGTTTGCGCAGGTCGGTGACCTGGGTGGGGTCCTGCTGCGCGAGTTCGAAGAGGACCCTGGCTTCGCTCAGCGAGTATTCGGCGTCGGCCGGTCCTTCGTCGAGGACGCCGATCACGCCGGTGTACAGACGGTTGAAGGCCCGGACGGTCGCCACCCGGTCCGCGGAACGATTCATTTGACCACCTCAACAGATTCGTTGACTAGGTCAAGTGTTACTCCACCAGGCGGTGAAGGCAAGAAATCTTTCCGGGGGTGGACATATGGAAACCCCGTGATGCTGCCAGGTCGGGGGTCCGCCAGCATCACGGGGTCGTAGTGGGTATCGACGCCACGTTCCGCGGCGTTACACCTCACGCACTATGTGTCGTAGGTCACTCGAACGGGCGACACCTACAACGGTTGTTGTCGGGTCAGCGCATGTGCGTGTGACGCGCCTGGGAGATAGCGATGAGCTCCTGACGAACGGTCGCGGTGGCCGCGGTGTCGATCGCCCGGTTCAGGGCCCGGCGAGTGCGAGCCTCGGCGCGACGGGCACGGAGCTTGGCGGCGATGTTGTTCATCGGTTTGTGTCATCCCCTTGGGAGTAGATCTTGCGTCTTCGTGGCTGTGCTTCTAGTATGCACCCTTTTTCACAAGGAAGCCAACGATTATCCGGTGACTTGGCACACCTGCCGATGAATCATCGGCAACAAGAGCGTAAAACCGGAGAGATTTGGTGGTGCCGGTCACTTCTTGGTAACGCTGAAGGTCTCTAGCATCTGGCCTATACGGCGGAAGAGGGCGCGATGAAGCGACGGTAGGGATCTCTACCGCTTTCTAGCGCTGAGACGATAAAGCCGCAGAGAGGCTTAGTCGCTGTCCTGCCTGTAAGTCATGTTCGCCGTGATGCTGTGGACGGGCCGGGTGGACCGACCCGGAGGCGAGAGCAAAGGTCCCTTGCTCTCTTGCGCGGTGACCGTGTGGATTTCGGGACATCTGACGCCCCAAAATCCACACAGTCAGCGATGGTCCTGACAGTGAGTGAGGGGTGTGTGGATATAGGGACACTCAACGTCCCTATATCCACACACCCCCTCCCGTGGGAGCAAAGGTCCCCCGCTCCCTTTCTGCAGGTCAGCACACCCGGCGATAATTACAGGACAGCGCTTAGTCCCGGCCGAGCAAGTAGTGGCCGAAGTGCGGGACGGTGAAGGCGATGTGACCGCGTTCGGCGGAGTACACCAGGCCCTTCTTCATCAGGCTGTCCCGCGCCGGCGACAGCGACGAAGGCTTCCGCCCCAGGTAGACGGCCACATCGGCGGTGCCGGCGGACTCGTCCCTGCCCTGGGTCAGCTCGGCCATCGCGAGCAGGTACTCGCGCTCGGCGGGCGTCGCGCGTTCGTACCGGGAGCCGAAGAAGCCGACCGCGAGTTCCGATTCGGCCTCCGGGGCGGCGACCTGGACATCCTTCACGGTGATGGGGTCGGCGGGCGCGGCATCCCAGGCGGCCTTGCCGTACGCCTGGATGAAGTAGGGATAGCCGCCCGACGCGTCGAACAGGGCGTCCAGCGCCTCCGGTTCGATGCCCGCGTCTTCGCGTTCGATGGGCGCCATCACCGCGAGGTCGGCGTCTTCGCGATCGAGCCTGTCGATGCGCGCGTAGCGGAAGAGGCGTTCCGAGTACGACTTCGACGCCGAAAGGACCGCAGGCACGTGCGGCAGCCCCGCACCGACCACGACCAGCGGCGCCCCCGACTGCGAAAGCTCGTGGCAGGCGGCGCAGAGCGCGGAGACGTCCTCGGGCAGCAGGTCCTGGATCTCGTCGATCAGCAGCGCGACCCCGGTGCCGACGTCGGCCGCCAGCTCCGCGACCTCGGTGAACAACTCGACCAGGTCGATCTCGATGTCGCCCGAATCGGCGCGACCCTGCGCGGCGGGCACGTCGATGCCGGGTTGCCAGCGGTCGCGGAGCTTCGCGTCCGGTTTGTTGGCGCGCAGCGCGAACGCCTTGAGCACGCCGAGCACCTGCTCGACCCGGTCCGGCGCGCGATGGCGCACGGCGAGGTCGCGGATCGCGCGATGCAACGCGGCCGAAAGCGGCCGCCTGAGTTCGGTGTCCGGGCGGGCTTCGATCTTGCCGGCGCCCCAGCCGTGCTTGATGGCCCGCGAGCGCAGTTCGCCCAGCAGCACGGTCTTCCCCACGCCACGCAGGCCGGTCAGCATCAGGCTGCGTTCGGGTCTCCCCCGCGCGACCCGTTCGAGCACGACCTCGAAGGCCTGGAGCTCGCGCACGCGGCCTGCCAGCTCGGGCGGCCGTTGACCGGCGCCCGGGGCGAAGGGGTTGCGGATGGGATCCACTCTCACACGCTATCGGCGTTTCTAGCGTGGAGCCGATATTCCGCCATAGAGGGATAGGCGTGTCGCGCCGGGTTACGCCGACCGGCGTGAGATGAAGGGGCCTTTCATAGCAAATTTTGCAATGAAAGCGTCCTTCATAGCGTCCTGGTGGCTCCGAATGGACGGGTCTGCAGCCCCGCCCCTCGGTCATCAGTCGCGCAGGTTGCGCTCGGCGTAGACCGCCATCGCGTCACGGATGTACTCCGCGGTGCCCGCGCCGTGCTTCTCGTCGTACTGCCCGTAGCGCGGGTCGTCGACGTACAGCTGCCCGAGACCGGCGAAGTAGCCCTTCGACACGGCCCGCACGGCCGGCCGGAGCCACTCGTACAGCCGCTGCGTGATCGCCTGGGCCTCGTCGCCGTCGGCGGGCAGGCTCTTGGCGTGCGCCTCGCCGAAGGCCGCCGCGATGTCCTTCTGTTCCTGCTGGTGCGCCTTCTTGTCCTCGGCGCTCAGCGACTTCCACCATCGGTCGCCCTGCTTGTAGGCGTCGGCGCCCCAGCGTTCGGTGACCTCCTTCTCGTACTTCGTGTGGTCGAAGCCGTCGAACACTTCCGTTGCCATCAGTTGTTCACCTCTTTCTGTCTTCTTCAAGGTCGTCCTGACCGATTCGATCTGCCGTCCGAGCCGCTGTCGCTCCTGCTCCAGCCACTTCAGGTGCGTGCGTAGCGCCGCTGTCGTGTCCTGCTCCCCTTCGAGCACTTCGCCGATCGCGGGCAGGCTCAGCCCGAGTTCACGAAGCAGCAGGATCCGTTGCAGCCGCACCAGCGCGTCCTGGTCGTAGTAGCGGTATCCGTTGTTCCCCACCCGGCTCGGTTCGAGCAGTCCGATGTCGCCGTAGTGGCGCAGCGTGCGGCTCGTGGTCCCGGCCGAGCGGGCGATGTCCTGGATCGACCACTCCTTCTCGTTCGGCATGTCCACGAAGGTAGAGGTTGACGTCGCGTCAAAGTCAATCGAAGTTCACCCGGCCGTGGCATGGTTCACGAATGAAGACATTCGCGCTGGTCATGGCCGCTGCGCTGACCTTGACGACGGCCGGGGTCGCTGACGCGCACCCGCGTCGCGCCTTCGACATCCAGGCCCACCGCGGCGGGCTCGGCCTCACGGTCGAGAGCACGCTCGCGTCGTTCGGCAAGGCGATGGAGCTGGGGGTGACCACGCTCGAACTCGACCTCCAGATCACCAAGGACGGTCGCGAGGTGATCACCCACGACCGCAAGACGACACCCGCGAAGTGCCGCGACACCGCGCCCGCGACGCCTGGCGACCCGGCGTACCCGTATGTCGGGAAATACGTGAAGGACCTGACGTTCGCGCAGGTCCGCACGCTGGACTGCGGGTCCATCCGCCAGCCGGCGCATCCCGGCCAGACGCTCTCCCCCGGCGCCAAGATGCCGACGCTCGCCGAGCTGTTCCAGCTGGCCAGGGACCACCGGGCCTGGGGAATCAAGTTCAACATCGAGACGAAGGTCGAGGCCGCCGCGCCGCACGAGACGGCGCCGCGTGAGCAGTTCGTCCAGCGGGCGGTGCGTGAGATCGTGCGTGGAGGGTTCGCGCACAACGTCTCGATCCAGAGCTTCGACTGGGGCGCGCTGATGCGGTTTCGCGAGGTGGCGCCGTGGCTTCCGACGGTCGCGCTGACCCAGCCCGAGTTCCTGCAGGTGGGGCAGCCCGGCAAGTCGCCGTGGCTCGGCGGGCTCGACATCGACGACTTCGGCGGCAGCCCCGTCCGCGCGGTGAAGTCGTTCGGCGCGAAGGCGCTCTCACCGGTGCACGGCAACCCGCAGGGCGGCAAGGTCGGCGACCCCGACTACCGGCCGTTCACGACGAAGGCGCTGGTCATCGAGGCGCATCGGGCGGGGATCAAGGTCGTGCCCTGGACGATCGACGACCCGGCCACCATGCACAAACTGATCGATGACGGGGTCGACGGCATCATCACCGACTATCCCGACCGCCTGCGGGAGGTCGCGGCCGACCGCGGCTTCAAGCTGCCGAGGGCGTATCGGGACCGCTAGGGAAATCTAGAACCGTCTAGTGCCAGAGAAATATTCCCGGATACTCCGTTAGCGCGGTTCGGCGATGTGGCGGGCGGGAAGACTGGGGATAGGTTTGTTTCCCGGGTCCGGATCAGAAAGGTTACGACCGTGATTCTCCGTCGCGTCGCACGTCCGCTCCTCGCCGCGATCTTCATCTCCGGTGGGATCGGCGCGCTGAGGGACACCCAGGGGCACGCCAAGGCAGCGGAGCCGTTCCTCACCGAGTCCTTCGACAGGCTGGAAGGCGTGGTGCCGGAGTCGGTGCCGCGCGACCCCGCCACCCTCGTCCGGATCGACGCCGCGGTGAAGGTCGGCGCCGGGGTCGCGCTCGCCGCGGGCAAGGCGCCGCGCCTGGCCTCGCTGCTGCTGCTCGGCAGCCTCGTCCCGACGACGCTCGCCGCGCACCGGTTCTGGGAGATCAAGGAACCGGCCGAGCGTCAGCAGCAGCAGATCCAGTTCATCAAGAACGCCGGTCTCGCCGGTGGCCTGTTGCTGGCCGCCGCCGACACCGCCGGCAAGCCGTCGCTCGGCTGGCGTGCGCGCCGCGCCGCGTCGAAGACGGAGAAGCGCGCCGAGAAGCTGGCGAAGAAGGCCGAGAAGGCGATCACGAAGTAGAACTCCGCAATTAGTCACCTACTTGCGCCGGGAAGAGGCCGCAAGTAGGTGACTGATTGCGTGGGGTCATGAGGTGAAGGCGGCGATGTCCTCTTCCTCGACGACGGTCCGCACCTCGACCTCGATCTCGTCGAACAACGCGGCGTAGGACTCGGCGAAAGCGACGGCCTCGGCCAGGTCCTTGGCGTTGATCAGCGCGAACCCGCCGATGACCTCCTTGGCCTCGGTGAACGGGCCGTCGGTCGCGGTGATCTTGCCGCCGCGCCCCTTGCGGACCTTCGCACCCTTCTCCGACGGGTGCACGCCCTCCGCCGTGATCAAGATGCCCTTCTCGAACGAGTCCTGGATGAAGGCGCCCATCTGCTCGATGAACTCCTTGCTCGGGTTCCAGGCTTCCGGGGCGCTCTCGTCGAGCCGGTGCATCATCAGAAACCGCATCGCTGCTCCTCAGTGTCTTGGCGGGGCTGTTTCTACCCCGCCTTCACCGACGCGTCGAGCGGCTCGACGGCGGTTCGACATTTCGTTCAGAAAGAATGTTTCAGCGACACGAAAGTTTTCTAGCGGCTCGCGACCTTCTTGTACTGGGCCGTCGCGAGCGGCGCGAAGATCGCGATGATGGCGACGCAGCACAGGATCGCGTACAGCGAAGCGTTCTCGGCCGGCCAGCCCGTCGGTGCCGCGCCGAAGCGGTTCCCGAACAGGTCACGGGCCGAGTTGATCACCGCGGTGAACGGGTTCCAGTCGGCGATCGCCTTCAGCACCCCCGGCAGCTTGTCCGCCGGGACGAACGCCGTCGAGATGAAGCTCAGCGGGAACATCCACATCAGCCCGGCGCTCTGCGCGACCTCGACACTGCGCGCGACGAGCCCGATCCACGCGCCGACCCAGGACAGCGCCCAGGCGAACATCAGCATCACGAGGTAGCCGAGCACGGCGTCGAGGAAGCTGCCGCGGATCCGCCAGCCGACGAGCAGCCCGCACAGCGACATGACGACCAGCGCGACCACGCTGATCACCAGATCCGACGTCGTCCGGCCGAAGATCACCGCGAGGCGGGAGATCGGCAGCGAACGGAACCGGTCGATGATGCCCTTCTGCAGGTCGTTCGCGAACCCGATCACGGTGAACGCCGAGTTGAACGCGACGGTCTGCGCGAAGATGCCCGCGATCAGGAACTCCCGGTACGCGAGACCGCCTGCCTCACCGCCGATCGCGTCGCCGAAGACGTACGCGAACAACAGCACGAACATGATCGGCTGCAGGGTCGCCGCCATCAGCCAGTCCGGGTTGCGCTGGACGTTCTTCAGGTTCCGCCAGGTGATCACGCCACCGTCGGAAAAGGCCTTCGCGACCGCGCTCACTTCTTGTCCCCCTCGTCCGTCGCGTGCCCCGTCAGCGAAAGGAACACGTCGTCGAGCGTCGGCCGGTGCAGCGCGACGTCCTGAATGGCGACTCCCTGCGCGTCCAGCCGCCGCAGCGCCTCGATCAACGCCTTCGGCCCGCCCTCGACCAGGACGTCGACCCTGCGGGTGTGCTCGTCGACCGACGGTGTCCCCGAGCCGACATCGGCCAGCACCTGCGTGGTGACGGCGAGGTCGTTCGCGCTCGCCACGACCAGCTCCAGCCGCTCACCGCCGATCTCCTGTTTGAGCTCGTCGGCCGTGCCGCGCGCGATGACCTTCCCCTTGTCGATCACCACGATCGAGTCGGCGAGCTGATCGGCCTCCTCCAGGTACTGCGTGGTCAGCAGGACCGTGGTGCCGTCGGCGACCAGTTCCTTGATGACCTCCCAGGTCTCGATCCGGCCGCGCGGGTCGAGCCCGGTGGTCGGTTCGTCGAGGATCACCACGGTCGGCTCGGCGACCAGCGCCCCCGCGAGGTCGAGCCGTCGCCGCATACCGCCGGAGTACGTCTTGGCGGGGCGATCCGCCGCGTCCTCCAGCCGGAACCGGGCGAGCAGTTCACGTGCCCGAGTTTTCGCCGCGGCCTTCTTGCTCCCGTACAGCCTGCCGACCATGTACAGGTTCTCGAACCCCGTGAGGTTCTCGTCCACGGCGGCGTACTGCCCGGACAACCCGATCGACCGCCGGACGGCGTCGGGCTGGGCCAGCACGTCGTGCCCGGCCACCTCCGCCTCACCCGAATCCGGGCGGAGCAGGGTGGTCAGGATGCGGACCGTCGTCGTTTTGCCGGCACCGTTCGGCCCCAGCAGGCCCAGCACCTTGCCCTTCGGGATCGACAGGTCGACCCCGTCGAGCGCCCGTGTGGACCCATAGGTCTTGACCAGCGCTTTCGCCTGAACTGCGAACATGCGGTCAACCTAGACCCCGGCACCGACAAAGGCACCGGGGTTTTTCCCCCGATCCGCTGCGGGCGAACGTTACTTTTCGAGGATCGCGGTGACGCCCTGGCCGCCCGCCGCGCAGATCGAGATGAGTCCGCGGCCGGATCCCTTCTCGCCCAACAGCTTCGCGAGCGTGGCGACGATACGGCCGCCGGTCGCGGCGAACGGGTGCCCGGCCGCCAGCGACGAGCCGTTGACGTTCAGCTTCGCCCGATCGATGGCGCCGAGGGGCTCGTCGAGGCCGAGCTTCTCCTTGGCGAAGGCCGGGTCCTCCCACGCCTTGAGGGTGGCGAGCACCTGCGACGCGAAGGCCTCGTGGATCTCGTAGAAGTCGAAGTCCTGCAAGGTGAGCCCGGCGCGGTCGAGCATCCTCGGGACGGCGTACGCGGGCGCCATGAGCAAGCCTTCATCGCCGTGGACGTAGTCGACGGCCGCGGTCTGCGAGAACGTCAGGTACGCCAGCACCGGCAGCTTCCGCGCCTTCGCCCACTGCTCGGTCGCGAGCAGGACGGTCGACGCGCCGTCGGACAGCGGCGTCGAGTTGCCCGCGGTCATCGTGCCGTCAGGACCACCGAAGGCGGGCTTCAGCTTCGCGAGCTTCTCTACGCTGGAGTCCGGCCGCAGGTTCTGGTCGCGGGCCAGCTTCAGGTACGGCGTCACCAGGTCGTCGAAGAAACCCTTGTCGTACGCGGCGCCGAGGCGCTGGTGGCTGGTCGCGGCGAGTTCGTCCTGCGCCTCGCGCGTGATCTCCCAGACCTTCGCGGTCAGCGCCGCGTGCTCGCCCATGGACAGGCCGGTGCGCGGCTCGGAGTTGCGCGGGATCTCGGGGACGATGTGGCCGGGGCGCAGCTTCGCGGCGAGCTTCAGCCGGTCGGGGAGCGTCTTGGCGGCGTTGAGCTGCACGAGGATCTGGCGCAGGTCGTCGTTGACCGCCAGCGGCGCGTCGGACGTGGTGTCGACGCCGCCCGCGATGGCCGAGTCGATCTGACCGAGCGCGATCTTGTTGGCGACGTTGATGATCGCCTGGAGACCGGTGCCGCACGCCATCTGCACGTCGGAGGCCGGGGTGGCGGGGTTCAGCCTGCTGCCGAGGACGCTTTCGCGGGCGAGGTTGAAGTCGCGGGCGTGCTTGAGCACGGCGCCGGCGGCGACCTCGCCGATCACCTCGTCCTGGAGGGAGAATCGGCTGACCAGGCCGTCGAGGGCGGCCGTGAACATGTCCTGGTTCGACGCTTGCGCGTACGGGCCGTTCGAGCGGGCGAAGGGGATCCGGTTGCCGCCGATGATCGCGACCTTGCGCACGGGTGCCGTCCTTTTCGTGGCCATTTTTTCCACTCCTCCGTAGGCTCTCTCACACTGTAACCTACTAGCGAGTAGGTTAGAATGCGACGTGACGCAAACTGCACGGGAGGAACGCGATGGCTGACAGGTACCAGCAGTTCACGAAATCCCCGGTGGGGAAGTTCGTGGTGCCGAAGCTCGGCCTGCCGAATCCCGCGACGCTCCGCCGGTACAAGCCCGGTCAGCCCCCTCTCGAGGGTCCCGCACTTCTCGGTGCCGCGCCGGGCGGTCGCCTCGAAAAGGTGATCGAGGCGCAGCTGCACCGCGCGGGCATCGAGGTCATCTCCGCGGCCGCCGACAAGCACGCCGCGCTCGTCTTCGACGCGACAGGTGTGAAGGACCCGAAGCAGCTTCGCGAGGTCTACTCCTTCTTTCACCCGGTGATCCGGAGCGTCGGGCAGTCGGGCCGCGTCGTCGTCCTCGGAACGCCGCCGGAGCTGGCCGAAGGACACGAGAGGATCGCGCAGCGCGCCCTCGAAGGCTTCGTGCGCTCCGTCGGTAAGGAACTGAAGCGGGGCGCGACCGCCCAGCTCGTGTACGTCGCCGAAGGTGCCGAAGAGGCCACTGAGTCCACGCTCCGGTTCCTGCTGTCGTCGAAGTCCGCCTTCGTCGACGCCCAGGTCATCCGCGTCGGCACCGAGACCAAGACCGCCTCCGCCCCGGCCGACTGGACGAAGCCCCTCGAAGGCAAGGTCGCCCTGGTCACCGGCGCTTCCCGCGGTATCGGCGCCGCCATCGCCGAGGTGCTGGGCCGCGACGGCGCCCACGTCGTCGCGCTCGACATCCCCGCGCAGGGCGCGGACCTGTCCAAGGTGGCCAACAAGGTCGGCGGCTCGTCGCTGCAGCTGGACATCACCGCCGCCGACGCGCCGGAGAAGCTCGCCGAGTACCTGACCACGCGCCACGGCGGCGTCGACATCGTCGTGCACAACGCGGGCATCACGCGCGACAAGACGCTCGGCAACATGACCGAAGGCGGCTGGGACTCGGTCATCGCGGTCAACCTCGCATCGCAGCTCGCGGTGAACGAAAAGCTCGTGGCCGACAAGGTGCTGCACGAGAACGGCCGGATCATCGGCGTCTCCTCGATCGCCGGGATCGCGGGCAACGTCGGCCAGACCAACTACGCCACCAGCAAGGCGGGCGTCATCGGCATGGTGAACGACGGCGCGCCGAAGCTCGCCGAATACGGCGGCACGATCAACGCCGTCGCGCCCGGTTTCATCGAGACCAAGATGACCGCCGCCGTTCCGCTGTTCATCCGCGAGGCAGGGCGGCGGCTCTCCAGCCTCGGCCAGGGCGGGCTCCCGGTCGACGTCGCCGAGACGATCGCCTGGTACGCGAACCCGGCTTCGGCCGCGGTCAACGGCAACGTGGTCCGCGTCTGCGGCCAGGCACTGCTGGGGGCGTGATCATGGCGGTCAAGGAACTCCGTGAATCGCCGAGCCTGTCTTCGCTGTACCCCAAGGCGTTGCTCGGCTCGCTGCGCAAGAGCGGCGGGAACACGCTGCCGGGCACCGAGTTCGTCCGCGAGGGCGTCGTCGTCGACCCGGCGCATCTCGCCGCGTACAACCAGGTGTGCGGATTCCGGCTGGACGACGTCCTCCCGGCGACGTATCCGCACATCCTCGCGTTCCCGTTGCAGATGGCGCTGATGACCGAGGCCGACTTCCCGTTCCCGCTGCTGGGCATGGTGCACGTCGCGAACCGGATCACCCAGCACCGGCAGCTGCGGCTCGACGAGACGTTCACCCTGCGCGTACGCGCCGAGGACCTGCGCCCGCACGAGAAGGGCAAGCAGTTCGACGTGATCAGCGAGCTGCTCGTCAGCGACAGTCCGGTGTGGACGGACGTCAGCACGTACCTGCGACGCGGTGGCGGCAGCGGCGAGAAGACCTCGCGCGGGCAGCTCTCCCAGCCGTCGCCCACCGCGATCTGGCAGGTGCCCGGCGACATCGGCCGCCGCTACGCCGAGGTCTCCGGCGACCGTAACCCGATCCACCTGCACTCGATCACCGCGAAGGCGTTCGGCTTCCCGTCCGCGATCGCGCACGGCATGTGGACGAAGGCGCACGCGCTCGCGGCGTTCGAAGGCAGGCTTCCGGAGGCGTTCACCGTCGATGTGAAGTTCAAGCAGCCGGTGTTGTTGCCGGCGAAGGCGGCGTTCACGACGTGGAGTGAAGGCGAGGGCTGGGCGTTCGAGCTCTGGAACGCACGCAAGCCGAAGCCGCACCTGGAGGGCTCAGTCGTCGCTCTCTGACGGCTTCCAGATCTCGCCCTCGACGAGGTCGTTGAACCCGAGCCACACCAGGTTCATCAGCCACGAGGCGAGTACGCCGTCGGAGACATCGGGGTGGTCGAGGGCCCAGTCGGCCAGCGACTCGGCCGCCCCGACCAGTGCGGCGGACAGTCCGGCGCCGGAGAACTCGGCCTGCTCGCCGAGCCCCTTGCGGGTGCCCGCGGAGACGACGAGCGCGGCGACCAGCTCGATCGCGCGGGTGCGCATGTCGGTGATCTCCGCGGCGAAGGTGCCGCCGACGGTCATGGCCTGGCGATGCAGCACCGTCCAGGACTCGCGGTAGTCGGCGACGAACCGGTAGAACGCGCGGAGCCCGTGCCAAAGCTGCATGTCGGGCGGCAGATCGGGTTTGATCCCGTCCTGCACCGCCTCCAGCAGGCGGGTGGCTTCGCGGCGGATGCACGCGCCGAAGAGGTCTTCCTTCGAGCCGAGATAGGTGTAGATCATCGGCTTGGACACGCCGGCGACCTCGGAGATCTCGTCCATCGACGCGGAGTGATAGCCGTAGCGCGAGAACACCGAGACCGCCGCGTCCAGGATCTGGCGTTCCCGCACCGCTCTCGGCAGCCTTTTGGCGCGTTCGGCGGGACGCGATACTTCCTCGGACACTCAGGACCTCCCCTTAGTTCGCGTAAGACGCTACCGGGCTGCCACCGGCAAGGGTGATTTCGGCACGCTTGCCCGCCTACCTACTGGCGGGTAGCCTTACGCTCGGGTAGGCGAGCTGGAGGGCAGATGACCGAGACCGTGGGGCTGACCGGCCGCGCGCTGGTCGACGCGCTGGAACGGATCGAGCCGGATTCGGCCGAAGCACACTCTCTCGACGTCAACGAGGTCGCGGGCGCCATCGACCCGAAGGACCTCGGCAAGGACGACGTCCGGCGGCTGCTGGCCGCACTCGGGCGGCTCGCCGAGTCCGCGCCCGCGTTCGACCTCCGCAAGGTCGACCCGGCCCGCTTCGCGAACCTCGTCGCGCGCGCCTCGCGTACGCAACTCGAGAGCGTCGTCGCCGAACGGCCGCTCCGGGACCGGGTGCTGCGCGAGATCTTCGACCGCATGGGCGCGCACATCCGGCAGGACCGCGCGAAGACCCTGCACGCCGTCGTCCACTGGCGGCTGTCCGGTGGCACCGGCGACGGCGGGTACGACCGCTACGAGACGGTGATCTCGCACGGCGAGTGCACCGTGAGCAGGCCCGAGGTACGTCTTCCCGCCGAGGGCCCATCGGCGCCCATGAGGGAGAAGCCGAGGGTGACGATCACGATCGCGCCCGTCGATTTCTTCCGGCTCATCACCCATCAGGCGACGCCGGCTGTGCTATTCGTCACCGGAAAGATCAAAGTAAAAGGTGACCTGGCATTCGCGGCCGGTCTGATCGGTTTCTTCGACCTGCCGAAGCCGTCCTGAACCCGGCCGAGCAGATACACTTCCGTGCCGTGCCCCGAAATTCTCCGATCCGGCGCTGGCGGGACAAGGTACGCCTTTCCCGTCCGTTGCGGCTGCACAAGACGCGCACCGGTGGCGAGCACGTCGTCAACGCTTTCGCGGAGAAGCTCGAGCTCGCCAAACTGAGCCCCGAGCAGTTCACCCAGGTCCTGGAAACCCTGCACATGCTGGGCGAAACCGGTGCGGGCATCGAGCTGAGCTCGCTGGAGACCGAGGTGCTCGTCGACGTCGTGCAACGGGCGTCCCGCGAACAACTCAAGGCGATCGCCGATCATCCGGAACTGCGTGCGGCGTTCCTCGACGAGATTTTCCGCAGAATGTCGGATCATTTCGCACCGGAACGCGCACGGCATGTCGACTTCGTCGTCGCATGGCGTTTTACCGACGGTCACGGCGAAGACGGTTTCGATCGCTTTCAAACGGTCATCGAAGACGGCGTCTGCGTTTCCAGCACCGATCTCGCGCGCACTCCGGACACCACCATCACGCTCTCCGTGGACGACTTCATCCGGATGGCCACCGGCAACGCGGCCGTGGCGGCGATGTTCGTGACCGGCAAGGTGAAGGTGAAGGGCGAGTACGCGCCGGCGGTGCGGTTCAGCGGGTATTTCGACATTCCGAAGCCGAGCGGCTCGTGAGTGGCGATTCGGGTCAGAACCCGAATCGCCACTCGGGTGGGACGGGATCGCAGGTCCGTGAAGGACTCCTTCCCTACTCTGAGGGTAGGGAAGGGGCCCTTCACTGCATGCCGGGCTGAGCTCAGCCCGAGCCGAGGCTGCACGCAAGAAGCGCCGCAGGAGATACCTGAGCGGAGGCTAGCCGAAACCCGGATCGACCCCCTCGTGCCTGATCAGGGCCGAAGGCGTCCTTCGTCGCATCAGACCCGGCGAGGGGAGCCTTCGCCCCACCACCAGCCTCAACACTCGCGAGGGCTCGCCCCTCGGCACCTGCCTCGATGAGAGTTCGCTGATGGGTGCGGCGAAGCCGAGCGGCACTCAGCCCTCGACGATGCGGCCCTCGATCACCGGCGGCTGCTTCTTGGCGGCCTCGGTGGGCGGGGTGTCCGCGACGACCTCGCTGTCCACCACCATCACCGGCCCGCGCGTGCGGTTGGCGAACTTGACCGCCCGGCGCGCCATCCGCTTCTGCCAGACCTTGCGCGCGACACTCCGTGTCGGCGGCAGGATGAACAGCAGGCCGATGACGTCGCTGACGAAACCGGGCAGCAGGATCAGCAGACCGCCGAGCCCGATCAGCATCCCGTCGGTGAGTTCCTTCTCCGCGTCGGCCGGTCGCCCGAGCCGCGCGGACTCGGCGAACGCGCGGAAGGCGCGGCCGCCTTCGCGGCGGGCGAGCCAGGAGCCGACGAACGCACCGGCGAAGAGCAGCGCGATCGTGCCGAGCACGCCAACGGCCGAGCCCACCGCCCACACGGCGGCGATCTCGGCGACGACATAGAGCAGGAACGCGACAGCCATACTTGGACAACGTACGGCTTGCCCGTTTTGCTCCCAACCCCCGATACGGTGACCGAGGTCAACCGATCCGGCGCAGGAACTCCGCTGCCTCACGCGGCCTGGTCAGCACGATCCGCCGCGCGTGCGCGCCCTGGTCCGCAAGCCGCCGCACCGTCCGTTCCCGGTGGTCCTTCGGCCAGCGCCAGACGTAGGAGTAGAACTCCCGGTCGAAGCGCTCGGGGCAGCCGGGCGCCTGGTTGTCCTGCCCGTGCTCGCGCAGACACCGCACCAGCACCCGCCGGAGGCAGATGCGGCGCGGGAAGTCGAGGAACACGATCGCGTCGGCCCGCGGCAGCCGCAGATGCATCGACGCCCCGTAGTTCCCGTCGATCACCCAGGCGTCCGACGAGACGATCTCCTGCTGCGCGGCGTGGAAATCCTCCTCGGGCGCCCGGGTCCACCCCGGCCGCCAGAAGAGCCGATCGAGATGGGTGACCGGCAGGCCGAGAGCGGCGCCCAGCCGACGCGAGAACGTCGACTTCCCGGCGCCGCTGCAGCCGACGACCATGATCCGCCGCATCGTCAGGCCTCGTCGAGATAGGCGGCGGCCTGCAACGTGAACAGCTCCGCGTAGCCCGCCTTCGCCGCCATCAGCTCGTCGTGTGTTCCGTATTCGGCGACCTTTCCGTTCTCCAGCAACAGAATCCGCTCCGCCTGCCGGACCGTGGAGAACCGGTGCGAGATGTACAGCGTCGTGCGCCCCTCCGAAAGCTCCCGCAGCCGCGAGAAGAGGTCGTGCTCGGCCTGGGCGTCCAGCGCGGACGTCGGTTCGTCGAGGATCAGGATCGGCGCTTCCCGCAGGAACGCCCTGGCCAGCGCGATCTTCTGCCATTCGCCGCCGGAGAGGCTGACACCCTGGTCGAACCAACGGCCGAGTGGAGTGTCGTAGCCGCTGGGCAGGCGCTCGATCCGCTCGTCGGCGCCGGCCCGTTTCGCCGACGTCTCGATCTGTTCGCGGTCGACTAGGTGTGTCAGGTCGCCGAGCCCGATGTTCTCGGCCGCGGTGCCCTGGTAGGTCACGTAATCCTGGAACATCGCGCTGATCCGCCGCCGCAGTTCCACCGGGTCGTATTCGCGGATGTCGACGTCGTCGAGCAGGATCCGCCCGCCCGTCGGGTCGTACAGCCGGCACAGCAGTTTGAACAGCGTCGACTTCCCGGCTCCGTTGCGGCCGACGACGGCGACCGTCTCGCCCGGCCGGATCTCGAAGCTCACACCGTCGAGGGCTGGGTCGGGTGCTCCGGGATAGGTGAAGGACACTTCCTCGAAGCGGATGTGTCCCTCCACAGTGGACGGAAGGGGTCGCGGCTCCGGCGGCGCGACGATCTCCGGTTTCGTCCCGAGGAAGCGATACAGCGTGTCGAGGTAGAGATTGTTCTCGTACATCCCGGAAAACGCGGTGAACAGGCCCTGGACGGACGTCTGCACCGACGCCGCCGCGGCCGTGTACAGCGCGAGATCGCCCAGGGTGAGCCTGCCGCCGACGGCCTCCAGTGCGATGTACAACGCGATCGCGGATCCGGCGGCGGTGCTGAGCAACCCCCACGACGTCGAGCTGACGCTGCGTTTGCGGGTCAGTGTCCGTTGACGGTCGTAGGAGACCTGGCCGAGCCGCTGGAACCGGTCGGCGAAGTACGGGCCGAGCCCGAAGAGCTTGGTCTCCTTGGCGTAGGTGTCCGTGGTGACCAAAGAGGACAGATAGTCCATGCGTCGTTTCAGCGGGGACATCATCAACGTCAGCCAGAACGCGCGGGCGCCGTACTTCGACTGCGAGATGAACGCGGGGATCGGCGCCACCAGCGCGACGAGCGCCAGCAGCGGGCTGATCGAGACGAGCAGCACGATCATGCTGCTGAAGGTGATCAACGTCCGGATCAGGCCGAGCGCCGAGTTCATCATCGACAGCGGCCGCGTCGGCGCCTCCTGCGCGGCTTGGCGCAGCATGTCGTAGGACGCGGAACCCTCGAAGTACGCAAGCTGCAGTTCGCTCGCGTGGCTCATCACCTGGTGGCGGATGGTCAGCGTCATCCGTTCCTGCAGCAGTGTCTGGCCGTAGGTGGTCAGGGCCTGCGAAACCGCGGTGAGCACGAGGACGCCGAACTGGAAGAGGGCGACGCCGACGATCGCGCTCTTCGTCCCGTGTCCCTGGATCGCCGCGACCACCGAATCGATCAGCAGCTTCGCGATGTACGCGGTCGCCGTCGGGAGGAGACCGGAAAGCAGGGTCACCAGGGTGATCACGATGGTCAGCGCCGGGCTCGCCTGCCAGGTCAGCTTCGCGACCTTCGGCAGGCCGCGGACCGTGCCCGCGATGTTGATCCACATGCGGTTGAGCCGGGACTTCAGGTCTTTCGGGAGTACTTCGGGCTCGGGCTCCGGGATGTCGACCGGGCCGGTCAGACCGCTGTCGGGCACCGTCGACGGCGGGCGACGACGTCTGCCGCCGCGCGCCATGAACAGTTCCAGGCCGCCTCCCCCACCGGGCGGGCCGATCACGCGGCCCCCAAGGCGCCGTTGAGGAACACGTCGACGAGTTCCATCGTGGTCGGTTCGTCGCCGGTCTCGCTGAACCGGATCCGGCCGCTGAACAGCAACGACAGGAACAGCGCCGCGGACTGCGTCGGCGGCAGCCGGAGACGGTCCTTCTCCGGCTCGAACAGTTCGGCCATGGCGTCGCGCATCGCGCTCATCGACTCCTTTCGCCGGTCGCTGTGGTCACGGTGTTCGTTGCGGCGATGCTCCGGCCGCTTGCCGGAGCCGTGCATGACCGCCATCAGCGCGCCCATCCGCTGGAGATGCGCGCTGAGCGCGTCGGCCGCCTCGATGAGCCTGTCGTCGAGGGGCTGGTCGAGGTCGATGACCGCGATCGCGTCGAGTACCTGGTCGGGCTTCAGTGCCTCGGCGAAGCAGGTGGCGAACAGTTCGTCCTTGTCCTTGAACACGCGGAAGACGGTGCCCTCACCGATGCCCGCGGCCCGGGCGATCTGGCTGGACGTGACACCGGCGCCGTACTCCACCAGCAAGGGCAGCACGGATTGGACGATCATCCGGCGCCGCTCGTCGGCACTCATTCCCGGCGCTCTCCGCCGGGAGGCGGTCTCTGTCATGTTTCCAGTGTGCGGAGTGAGCGCTCACTCCGTCAAGCGAATATGGCTGAGGTCCGTGAAGGCCTCCTTGGCGACACGAAGCCGCCGTGGCAGCGGAAGAAGTCCGAGGGCGAGAACCGCACGGCTACGGCACTCGGCATGGAGGAGCTGTTCGCGTTCTAACTACGCGAGCAAGCGTGATGGAGCAGAAGCGCGTCGAGATCATGATGCGCGACGAAGACGTCGACGGCGCTCCGTCGCGTAGGCGCGTCGACCTCGACGCCGGTGCCGCACGCATCCAGCTGCCGCCCAAGGAGAGCTGAAGGACGCTCTAATCTTCGTCGTCAACCGCGCGTAAGACCAACTCAGTGAAGTAGGGGAGCCATGTGTCTGGCACCAGGTTGGGCAGCCGGGCTGCGGAAGCCGCGTCGGTGGCGACGATAAAGGGTTGTCGGGCACCTGCTGAGAAGATGGCCTTGTCTCGACGGTCATCGCTTAGGAGCACCTGCTGGGCCTTGAGGCTGAAGGTATCGGGGCCGGCCTTGGCGGCCAGGTCCCGGATCTCTTCGACCTGCGGTCTCATGAAGTCCATGTCTGCGTCTCCGGACACCTTTGGCAACCTTTCCTGAGATGCTAGCGCGAGTACCGCTCGATGATCTTCTTCTGAAGCTGTCGGTAACTCTTTTGGAAGCGGAATCTTCGCCCGATCAGCCACAAAGTGATTGCGGTGAGTGAGGTGGCTACACCAAAGAGCACGTCGTGGGAGAATGTGGAGGTCAGTACCGAGGGGCAAGGATTTGTCAACTCTGCATTGCAAACCCCCCGCTGAACGACAACCCCGAGCAGTGCGTAAAAAGCTGACATGCCCACGGCGAGTAACCCAATCCTGCTCACCAGGGGGATTCGCGGTCGTATATCATCCTTGAACGCGCGTGCGAACCAGATCGACGCCAGTCCTGGGAGTGCTACGAACAAGGCGGCCACGTCGATCCCCTTGGTGTCATCGGCGACCAGTCGATCCCAGATGAGCCAGTAAAACCAGAAGAATATACTGGCAAACAAGGTTAGCCACATGACGAGGGCCGTTGTTCCAGGCGGCCTTTCCCGAAGTAACGTGTAGGCATAAATTTGATCACCCACCGTGCTTGGAAGGTTGCGCACATAGAGGTGAGCGACGGGCCCTCCCGCTTCATTCTTACCTTGAAGGCCAGCGTTGTCAAACTTTCGCAATGTCTCGTCGAAGTTGTCGATCTGTTGACTCTTGGGCATGGTCAATGTTCGTTCCTGGGCGAATCTTTGCTCCAGGAAGAAGGTGCCAGGTGGGGCAGTCTGAGTGAAGTGATAGCTGGCACACACACTGTGCATCGCAAGCGGGATCCTGAATTCGTATGGCTCCTGGCCTACTGCCCGGCGAACCCACTCGTCGAACCGCCGGTATGTGCTTCTCGGTTGATAGTGACCGTTTCTCGGCTTAGGTAGGTAGTCGGCAGAGAATCTTGTTCGATACGAGACGTTAAGCCGAACTGCCTGCCCTGGCCTCCTGGTCAGATGTAGCCAAATCAAGTGCCGCTTGGCCATGTACCTCCCGACGTACCTTAGTCTGCCGAGTACTCCTGGATAGAAGGGGACGCCGATTGTCTTCAGCTCATCGACCACGGATTCGACTCGTGCGGTGGCTGCATTCGAATCCATTGTTGGAAGCTCGAGGTATCTCCGCTTCAGATCGGCCAGTCGGCCTTCGATGTAAGAGCCGTGCTCTACTTGCTCTACTGGAACAAGGTCGACCAGTTCCCAGAAGAAGCGAAGCATTAGTCGAGTTCGCTCCTGCCACTCGTCGGTTCCGCATAAGTATAGGTTCTCGTCCGACGGGTCTTTAACGCAGAAGTTATTCATCAGCCTCCCCTTGCGGGCGATGAAGATCGGTATGACCAGCACGGGGTTTAGTTCATTGAATTTTTGGATGAAACGAGCATTGATCGTGAATTCATTGTTGGGTAGCGCTTCGGTCAGGGAGGGTAAATGCCAGTCAATGGTCAACCGTCTTCGACATTCGCCATGGTCGATCTCAACATCCTCTGCAACTCGTGCGAAAGGTTTGTCGGTCCCATTGATCATGGATAACGCAAGAGTCGTGGAGTATGCCTTTGCGATGCGCTTCACCTGCGCTTGGAGACGCTGATCGTCGGCTAGGACATCGTCCAGGTTTAGTTCTGCGCTCACGGGCTTCAACCTCTGTTCGCATGAAAGCTCAATACGACATTTGCCTCACTGTCGCGCGGATCATCGATACTGTTACAGTCAGTGATCGGTTTCCGAAGCAGGTGACTGGGTAGTCGAGACACAACGTTAGGTAATCGGTTCGTTGTGCATTTGTTGCTGAGGAGCGAGCTGAAAGAGCTTGGAACGTAATAAGGACGCTTTCCCCGCATCGCATGCGGGGAAAGCGTCCTTCAGCTCGGTGGCTTAGTAGGTGATCGCGACCGCGGGGTCGGCCAGCAGAGCGCCGACGTCGGCCAGGAACTCCGAACCCTGCTGCCCGTCGACCACGCGGTGGTCGAAGCTCAGCGAAAGCTGGAGCACCTTGCGCACCTTGATCTCGCCGTCGACCACCCACGGGGTGTCCTTGATCGCGCCGAGGCACAGGATCGCGGACTCGCCGGGGTTGATGATCGGCGTCCCGGTGTCGACGCCGAAAACGCCGACGTTGGTGATGGTGATCGTGCCGCCGAGCATGGCCGCCGGGGTGGTCTTGCCCTCACGGGCGACGTCGGTCAGCTCGGTGAGCGCGATCGCGAGTTCCTTGAGGGACATCGAATCCGCGTCACGGACCTTGGGCACGACGAGCCCGCGCGGGGTGGCCGCGGCGATCCCGAGGTGCACGTAGTCCTTGTAGACGATCTCCTGCGCCGCCTCGTCCCACACCGCGTTGACGTCCGGAGTGCGCTTGGCCGCCAGGCAGACGGCCTTCGCCGCGAAGGTCAGCGGGGTGACCTTGACCCCGGCGAACTCGCGCGACTTCTTCAGCTTCTCCCGGAATTCCATCATCGGCGTGACGTCGATGGTGAGGAATTCCGTGACGTGCGGGGCGGTGTAGGCGCTCTGCACCATCGCGGCGGCGGTGGCCTTGCGGACGCCCTTGATCGGCACCCGGCGTTCCCGTGTCGCCGGGTCGTAACCACTGTCCGAATTGGACACAGCGGCGGCCGGTACCGCGGAACCGTTGGCGGCCGCCTGTACGTCGTCACGGGTGATGACGCCGCCCTCGGCGGTGCCGGTGAGCGCGTGGAGGTCGACGCCGAGGTCCTTGGCGAGTTTGCGCACCGGCGGCTTCGCCAGCGGCACGTACCCACCCTTCGGCTTCGAAGGCGCGACAGGCTTGGCGGGTTTGGCGGGTTTGGCAGGAGCGGGCGCCACGGCCACCGGGGCGACGGCAGGAGCGGCCGGTGCCGCGCCCTTCCGCGCACGCCGCTGCGTGACGACGGCCTTGGAGCCGTAGCCGACCAGCGGCTTCATCTCCTCTTCCGCCGGCTCTTCCGCCACGGGGGCGGCAGCGGCGGGCGCGGGGGCCGCCTTGCCGTCCGGGTCGACGTCGATGGTGAGGATCGGCGCGCCGACCTCCACCGTCTGGCCCGGTTCGACGAGCAGTTCGGTGACCACGCCCGCCCACGGGATGGGCAGTTCGACGGCGGCCTTCGCGGTCTCGACCTCGACCACGATCTGGTTCACCGTCACGGTGTCACCCGGTTTGACCTGCCAGGCGATGATGTCGGCTTCGGTCAGCCCCTCCGCCGTGTCGGCGAGGGGGAATTGTTTGTACTCGGGCATTTCAGGAACTTCCCCCTTACCAGGCGAGTGAACGGTCGACGGTGTGCAGGACCCGGTCCAGATCGGGGAGGTAGTGCTCCTCGAGTTTGGCCGGCGGGTACGGCGTGTCGAATCCGGTCACCCGCAGCACGGGGGCTTCCAGCGAGTAGAAGCATTCCTGCTGCACACGCGCGGCGATCTCCGAGGTCAGCGACGACTCCGACGGCGCCTCGCTCAACGCGATGAGCCGTCCGGTCTTGCGCACCGACTCGAACACCGGCTCCAGGTCGAGCGGGGACAGCGTCCGCAGGTCGATGACTTCCAGGGACTTGCCCTCGTCCTCGGCGGCGGCCGCCGCGTCGAGCGCGACCTTCACCGACGGGCCGTACGCGACGACGGTCGCCGTCGTGCCTTCGCGGATGACGCGGGACTTGAACAGCGGGTCCGGCGTGGCGTCGGTGTCGATCTCGGCCTTCAAAGCACCCGAGTGGTACAGCTTCTTCGGTTCGAAGAACAGGATCGGGTCGTCGGACTTGATCGCCTGCTGGATGCCCCAGTAGGCGTCGACGGCGTTCGAAACCGACACGACCTTGAGCCCGGGGATGTGCGCGAACAGCGATTCCGGCGACTCCGAGTGGTGCTCGACCGCGCCGATGCCGCCGCCGAACGGCACCCGGATCACGATGGGCATCTTGATCTTGCCCTGCGTCCGGTAGTGCAGCTTCGCGACCTGGCTGGAGATCTGGTCGAAGCCCGGGAAGATGAAGCCCTCGAACTGGATCTCGCACACCGGGCGGAAACCGCGGACGGCGAGGCCGACCGCGGTGCCGATAATGCCCGATTCGGCCAGCGGCGTGTCCAGGACGCGCTGCTCGCCGAAGTCCTTCTGCAGGCCGTCGGTGATGCGGAAGACGCCGCCGAGCTTGCCGACGTCTTCACCCATGACCAGGACCTTGGGGTCCTCTTCCATGGCGCGCCGGAGGCCGAGGTTGATCGCCTTGCCGATGGTGAGTTTCTGGAGGTCGGCCATTTCAGTGCTCACCCGCCCCGACGAAACCGTCCATGTAGGACAGGAACTCTTCGCGCTGCGCGTCCAGCAGCGGCGTCGATTCCGCGTACACGTTGGAGAAGATCCGCTCGGGTGGCGGTTCGGGCATGTTGAAGCAGTACTCGCGCAACTCGGCCGCGAACGCGTCCGAATCGGCCTGCACCTGGTCGAAGAACGCCTGGTCGGCGCCGCCACCGCGGGCGAGATACGCCCGGACGCGCTCGATCGGGTCCTTCAGCTTCCACTCCTCCAGCTCGTCGGAGAGGCGGTAGCGGGTGGGGTCGTCGGTGGTGGTGTGCGCGTCCATCCGATAGGTGAACGCCTCGATCAGCACCGGGCCGTTGCCGTGGCGGCACTCCTCCAGCGCCCAGCGGGAGACCGCGAGGCAGGCGAGGACGTCGTTGCCGTCCACGCGGATGCCGGGGAAGCCGTAACCGCGGGCGCGCTGGTACAGCGGCAGCCGCGACTGGCGTTCGGTGGGCTCCGAGATCGCCCACTGGTTGTTCTGGCAGAAGAACACGAGCGGCGCGTCGTAGACGGCGGCCCAGACGAAGCCTTCGTGCACGTCGCCCTGCGAAGTCGCTCCGTCACCGAAGTAACAGATGGTCGCTTCGCCGTCGTCGTCGCCGACCTTGCCTTCGAACTTCTGGCCCATCGCGTAACCGGCGGCGTTGAGCACCTGGTTGCCGATCACGATGGTGTACGGGTGGAAGCCGTGGGCCTTGTAGTCCCAGCCGCTGTGGTCGGTGCAGCGGAAGATGCCGAGCACCTCTTTGAGGTCGACGCCGCGGGCGTACGCGACACCGTGCTCGCGGTAGCTGGGGAACGCCATGTCCGTCTTCCGCAGCGCGCGGCCGGAGCCGATCTGCGCGGCCTCCTGCCCCAGCAGCGGGACCCAGATGCCGAGCTGGCCCTGGCGCTGCATCGCGTTGGCCTCGCGGTCCGCGCGGCGGACCAGGACCATGTCGCGGTACAGGCCCTTGAGGGCTTCGGTGTCGACGTCGTCGACGTAGCGGTCGAATTGCGGCGAGGCGACTCGTTCGCCTTCGGGGGTGAGCAGCTGAGTCAGCTCAGCGCCACCTTCGCTCGTTGCTCGCAAACCGGCGATCACCTGTTCGGGGGAAGGTTGCGCCGCTACGGCGGCGGGACCATCTCCAGGCTCCGGGTGCGTCCAGTGTTCGGACGGCATGCGCTGCTCTCCTTGATGTCGGCGCCTCTGGCGGCCACTTGTGGCGGCCACAGTGACTGCGCCGGCGGGGACCAGCGCGTCGGATCTGAAGCGCTGGGTCACCATCGGCGTTGACGGTTCGTGCGCACATCCTGGCATGCCGGACGCCGTTTTGGTCAGTGGCGGATGCTGATTTGTTGCTGAGAAAGGGTGTCTGATCAGGGAAAATGCTAGGAAGCCCGAGTGTGGGGCCGCCGAAAGTAGGGAATTCACCCGCGGGCCGACCAGCGGACGACTCGTCCGGACGGGTGTCCTGCCGGGCTTGATCGATGACGATCCGTGCCCGCCGCTGTGACCCATCCCACCCTCCCCGACCCGTGGCAGGATGGCGGACGTGGAGCAGAAATCTGTACGCGAAACCGTGGTTTCGAACTGGACGAACGACGTCCTTCCCAGCCTGTCCGGCCTGGTGGCGATCCCCGCCTTGTCGCCGGCGTTCGACTCCGAGTGGGCGAAGACCGGTCATCTGGCCGCCGCCGTCGAGCACGTCCGTTCCTGGATCGCCGCACGGGAGGTCCCCGGCGCGACGCTCGAGGTCGTGGAGCTCGAAGGTCGCAGCCCGCTGCTGGTCGTCGACATCCCGGCGACGTCCGCGGCGGCCGACAAGGGCACCGTGCTGATGTACGGGCACCTCGACAAGCAGCCCCCGGTCGGCGGCTGGTCCGAGGGGCTCGACCCGTGGACGCCGGTGATCCGCGACGGGCGGCTGTACGGCCGCGGCGCGGTCGACGACGGCTACTCGGGCTACGCGGCGACGACGGCGATCGAGGCCGTGCGCGCCGCCGGTGGCGAGCACTCCCGCGCGGTCGTGCTGCTGGAGACCGGTGAGGAATCCGGCAGCCCGGACCTGCCCGCCTACGTCGAGCACCTGAAGGAGAAGCTCGGCGAGGTCTCGCTGGTCGTCTGCCTCGACGCCGGCGGCACCGACTACAAGCGCCTCTGGCTGACGACCAGCCTGCGCGGCATGCTGCACGTCAACGTCACCGTGAAGGTGCTCGAGTCCGCGCAGCACTCGGGGATGGCCAGCGGCATCGTCGCGAGCTCGTTCCGTGTCCTGCGTGTCCTGCTCGACCGGATCGAGAACGCCGAGACCGGCGAGATCAAGCTCGCCGAGCTGAGCGTCGACATCCCGGAGAACCGCGTCGAGGACGCTCGCGGTGTCGTCGAGATCGCGCCCGGCGCGGCGAAGACGCTCTTCCCGGTGGTCGGCCGGACGGTGTCCGACGACGACCTGGAGCTGCTGCTCAACAACTCGTGGCGGCCGACGCTTTCGGTGATCGGCGCGGAGGGCTTCCCGCTCCCGGCCGACGCGGGCAACGTGCTGCGGGACAGCACCACGCTCACCCTGAGCTTCCGCCTCCCGCCGACGGCCGACGCGCAGGCCGCGATGGAGGCGGTCCGCCGCGTGCTCACCACCGACGTGCCGTACGACGCTTCGGTGGAGCTCGGTGACTTCCAGGCCGAGAACGGCTGGAACGCGCCGGTCACCGCGTCGTGGCTCGACGACGTCCTGCACCACGTGAGCGGCGAGGTCTTCGGCGCGCCGCACAAGAGCTTCGGCATGGGCGGGTCGATCCCGTTCATGGGGCTGCTCGGCGAGAAGTACCCGGAGGCGCAGTTCGTGGTCACCGGCGCCTGCGGGCCGGACTCGAACATCCACGTGCCGGACGAGTGGCTGAACATCGACTTCGCGCAGCGGGTCACCGAAGCGGTCGCGCACATCCTGGACGCGCACGCGCGGAGCTGATCTCCTCCGCTCACGCTGCAATGAAGGGGCCTTTCATAGCAAAATTTGCTATGAAAGGCCCCTTCATTGCAGCTCCGGGAGGAACCGCACCCACACCACCTGGTACGACGTCGCGCTCATGAGTCACCTCGGGCACGAACGGTTCGCCGTCGCCGGGCACGATCGCGGCAGCGCCGTCGCCTATCGCCACTCACGACCACCTGTACCGAACGGCCACCGCCGCCCTCGTCGCTAGGCGAACTTGTTCAGCGCGGCGGCGAGTTCCGTCAGCTGCGGCGTGAAGCGCTGGTACGAGAACGGTGTCTCGTTGTTCCAAGGGATCAGCTTTCCCGCCTTGACCGCGGGCAGCCGGCCCCAGGTCGGCACGCCGCCGAGCCCGTCCGGGCCGAGGGAGAGTGAGCCGCCGCGGTTGTCGTACATGATCACGTCGGCGGTGTACTTGCCGATGTTCTCCCAGCTGATCTGCTGGTAGTAGCCGCCCTGGCTCTCGTCGGGCGCCTCGGGGAGGACGAAGTTCAGCCCCTTGTTCTGGTAGTGCTTCGAGGTCGCGAACGACGGCGGGTTCGCGATGTAGACGGTGTCCTTCTGCGCGGAGATCAGGAGGACCTTCAGTCCGGATGCCTTCTTGATCGCGTCGCCCAGCGCGGCGTCGGCCTTCTCGTACTCGGCCTTCGCGGCCTGGATCGCCGGAGTGTCCGTGTCGGCCCCGAGTGCCTTCGCCAGCGCGATGAACTTCGCGATCCCCTCCGGCATCGCGAGCCCCTGAAGCCGGACGCCGACGCTCGGCGCGGCCTTGTCGATCTTCTCCGTCTGCGTGTCCGGGATGTACCACATCTGGTCCTTGAGGTACATCACGCTGACCAGCAGCTGCGGGTTCAGCGAGACGAACTTGTCGAAGTTGAACTCGTTGTAGACGTTCCCGAGCGAGGTCACCGCATTCAGGTCGACGCCGCCCGCCTGCGGATCCGGTTTGCCGTCGGCGAACTTCGACGGGCCGAAGATCCCGGCCGACTTCACGCCGAGGTCCCACAGTGCCGCCGCGGCGGTCACCTGCGCGACGATCCGGGTCGGCCGCTCGCCTTCGAGTTTCCGGCCGCGATCGTCGGTGAAGGACCAGGTCGCGCCCGCTCCCGTGGCGGGCGCCTCTTCCTGATAGCCGCAGGCGGTCAGGAGGCCGGTGGCGCCGAGCGCCGCGGTGCCGGCGAGGAAGCCGCGTCGAGAGAGGTGCATGGAGATCTTCTTTCACCGAGGGACCGAAGTTCGGCGTTAGGCTAGCCTTCCCTTATCGTGAACGCCATGGTCCAGGTCACGGAGCGCGTCAGATCACCGAGGACCAGCGTTTCCGTGCGAACGCTGGTCCTGACGGGGTCGCTCGTAGCGCTCGCCGCGGTCGTCCTGCTTTCGATCGGCTTCGGCTCGAACCGCCTTTCCCTCGGCGAAGTGCTGCACGCTCTCTTCGCTTACGACGGCAGCTACAACGACGTCGTCGTCCGCGACGATCGTCTGCCCCGCACGGTGCTCGGCGTCCTGGTCGGGATGGCGCTCGGGCTGGCGGGTTCGCTCATGCAGGCGATCACCCGCAACCCGGTGGCGGAACCCGGTCTGCTCGGCATCAACCACGGGGCCGCCGTCGCGATCGTGCTCGGCTCGGCCGTGTTCTCGGTGACTTCGCCCAGTGAGTACGTCTGGTTCGCCTTCGCCGGAGCGCTCACGGGAACCGCGCTGGTCTCGGTGATCGGCGGCACGCGGGGCGCCACGAGCCCGCTGCGGCTGGTGCTGGCCGGGGTCGCGGTGCAGGCGGTGTTCGTCGGGATCAACCAGGGCATGCAGATGATCAACACGCACAACCTGGAAGCGATGCGGTTCTGGCTGGTCGGCTCGCTGGTCAACCGGAACGCGGACCAGTTGTCCGTACTGCTGCCGTTCTTCGTCGCGGGCGTGGTGATCGCGATCGTGCTGGCCCGCGCGCTGAACGCGCTGGCGCTCGGCGAGGACACCGCCCGCGGTCTCGGCGCGAATCCGGCGCTCGTCCGCGTCGCCGGGATGGTCGCCGTCGGGTTGCTGTCGGCGGCGGCGACCGCGGCCTGCGGGCCGATCGCCTTCGTCGGCCTGATGATCCCGCACGTCGTCCGGTCGCTGGTCGGCCAGGACGAGCGCTGGGTGATGCTGCTTTCGGCGCTTCTCGGGCCGGTGCTGCTGCTCGGCTGCGACGTCCTCGGCCGCCTTCTCGGCGCGCCGGGTGAGATCCAGGTCGGCGTGATGACCGACGTGGTCGGCGGGATCGCGTTCGTGATCGTGGCCAGGCGACTGAAGGCGGTGCGCCGATGACCGCCCCCGTCCGCCGTGAGTCCGGTTTGGACAGACGATCGCTGGTCGTCATCGCCGCGCTGGCCCTGGTGGTCTTGGCGCTCGTCGTGCTCTCGGTCGGCACGGGCGACTACGAGATGAGCCCCGGCGAGGTGCTCGCGACCCTGGCGGGCCAAGGGACGAAGGCGCAGTACCTGGTCGTCATGGGACGGCTTCCACGTGTGCTGGTCGCGATCCTCGTCGGCGCCGCGCTCGCACTGGCCGGGGCGATCTTCCAGACGATCACCCGCAATCCGCTGGGCAGCCCGGACATCATCGGATTCACCACGGGTTCCGCGACCGGCGGCATCGTGACGTTCCTGGTCTTCGGCGGCAGCCCCGCGGTCGTCTCGTTCGGCGCTCTGGCGGGCGGGTTGCTGACCGCGCTGGTCGTCATGGCGCTGTGCGCGCCGCACGGCCTGCTGAGTTCACGGCTGGTGCTGCTCGGGATCGCGGTCAGCGCGGTGCTGGCCGGCGTGAACTCGTACCTGCTGGTGAGGGCGAACCTCGAAGCCGCCGCGCAGGCCGTCGGCTGGCTGGTCGGGGACCTGTCGGGCCGCGACTGGAGCTATTTCGTGCCGCTGGCGGTCGCGATGGCGGTGTTCGTCCCGGTCGTCTTCGCGAACGGCCGCGCGCTGCGCATGCTGGAGATGGGCGACGACACCGCCACCGGCATCGGCGTCGACGTCCACCGCGTGCGGCTGACCCTGGTGCTCGTCGCCGTCGCGCTGGTCGCCGCCGCCACCGCGGCGACCGGCCCGCTCCCGTTCATCGCCCTCGCCGCACCACAGCTGGCGCGCCGGATGACGCGGCTGCCGGGGCCCAACCTGGTGGCGTCGGTGTTCGCCGGGGCGACGCTGGTCGTCGCGGCGGACTTCCTCGGCCAGCGCCTTCTGGCGTCTTCGCTGCTGCCCGCGGGCGTCGTCGCGGCGGCCCTCGGTGGCGCCTACCTGCTCTGGCTGTTGCTGCGGCGCCGGGCCTGACGGCTCACGTCAGCCGGGTCAGCTGCACCGAGACGTCCAAAGTGGACTGACCGCCACCGGTGAAGATGCCCTTGAGCGGTGGCACGTCGGCGTAGTCGCGGCCGTACGCGACCCAGACGTGGCGCGGTCCGACCGGGATCGCGTTCGTCGGGTCGTAGGCCCACCAGCCGCCGGTCCACACGTCGACCCAGGCGTGGCTCTCGCCCTCGACCGTCTCGCCGAGCTTCGCCTCCGGTTTCGTGTGCAGGTACCCGGAGACATACCGCGCCGGGACGCCGATCGCGCGCAGCATCACCAGCGTCACATGCGCGAAGTCCTGGCAAACCCCTTCGCGCGCACGCCAAGCGTCGGTCGCCGTGCTGTGCACGCCGGTCGTCCCCGGCTGGTACTTGAGCTGCTGGTTGACCCATTCGCAGACGGCGAGCACGGCCTCCGCCGGGTCGAGCCCCTTCCGCAGTTCGCGCGCGACCTTCGTCAGTTCCGGATCGCGCGGCGTGTACGGCGTCGGCGTCAGGTACTCGGTGCGGTGGTCGACCACCGTGTCTCCGCGCAGGTCCTTCCACGACGCCGAGCGGATCGGCTCGCCCTCGTCGGCGGTCTCGACCACCGACGTCGCGAGCACGGTGAACTCGGTGTGCGGCGCGTGAAGGTCGAACGAGGTCACGACGGTGCCCCAGTAGTCCGTGTACCGGTAGGCGCGGGTCGCGGGCGTCGTCTCGACCCGGTTCACGACCGTGGTCTGCCGCCGATCGGACCGCGGGGTCAGCCGCGCCTCGTTGTACGACTGCGTGGCAGGCGTCGCGTACCGGTATCCCGTGCGGTGAGCCACCCGAAGTTGCCAGGTCACAGCGAAACCTCCGCACCGCTCCAGGCCACCCAAGGCGACGAATGGAAGTACTGCACCGAAACCGCGTCGCCGATGTCCTTGATCGACGTCTGGAGCGCGCCGAGCCGTTTCGGCAGGTCCTCCAGCAGATCGGACTGCCGCAGGAACTCCAGCTCACTGCGGGCGCGGCCGAGTTGCCGCAGCGCTTCGGACTTCTCGTTGGCCCGCGAGTTGACGCCGGGATCCAGCCTTTCCAGGCATTCCTCCGCCTGGCGCAGCGCGTGGAACACCGAACGGGGGAACAGCGTGTCGCGCATCAGGAACTGCACGACCCGGGCCGCGTCGAGTGCGCCGCGATAGGTCCGCAGGTAGGTGTCCTGCGCGCCGGCCGAACGGAGCACGGTGATCCAGCCAGGTGAGGACGCGCTGTCCTGTACCCGCGAAAGCAGCAGCCGCACCACCATGTCCGCACGTTCGATCGAACGGCCGAGCACCAGGAACAGCCAGCCGTCGTCGCGGCTCATCGTCGAATCCGCGAGCCCGGCGAACATCGCCGCGCGTTCCTCCACAAAGGACAGAAAGGCGTGCGGTCCGGCGCGGCGCGCGTACCGTTGCCTGTCCGGCACCGCGTTCCAGGTCGCGTTCAGGCATTCCCACAGCTCGGTCGAGACGACCTCGCGGGCGCCGCGCGTGTTTTCGCGGGCGGAATTGATCGAACCGACGATCGACGCCGGATTGTCCTTGGCGTAGGCGACCAGTTCGGTCAGCTTCCACACGTCGAGCGAATCCATCCCCTCCGGCGAGATGCCGAGGACGGCGAGCAGCTGGCGGCTCGCGTGGTCCGGGTCGACGCTCGCGTCTTCGAGCAGCTGGTGCACGGAGACGTTGAGGATGCGGGAGGTGTCGTCGGCGCGTTCGACGTAGCGGCCGATCCAGTACAGCGATTCCGCGTTACGGGCTAGCACATCAACCTCCCTTTAGGCCTGTTGCTGCTGTTGCTGCTGGGTCGTGGTCAGCTCGGGGCCCTGTTCGGCGACCAGTCCGTCCACTTCGGACAGTGCGCCGAGCGCCGGGCGTTCCAGCTCCCGTTCCGCCGTCGAAGACCGCGGCGCCAGCACCCAGGTGTCCTTGGAACCGCCGCCCTGCGACGAGTTGACCACCAGGCTGCCCTCCGGGAGCGCGACCCTGGTCAGTCCGCCCGGCAGCACGAAGATCTCCTTGCCGTCGTTGACCGCGAACGGGCGGAGGTCGACGTGCCGCGGCGCCAGCCTTTCGTCGACTTTGGACGGCACGGTGGACAGCTGGACCACCGGCTGCGCGATCCAGCCGCGTTTGTGCGCCCGGACCTTCCGCTTCAGCGCGGCCAGCTCGGCCTGCGACGCCTCCGGGCCGAACACGATGCCGTATCCGCCCGAGCCTTCGACCGGTTTGATCACCAGCTCGTCCATATGCTGCATGACGTGGTCGAACTCGTCCGGCAGCCAGCACCGGAAGGTGTCCACGTTGGGCAGCAGCGGCTTCTCGTTGAGGTAGTACTTCACCATCTCTGGCACGTAGGTGTAGACGAGCTTGTCGTCACCGACACCGTTGCCGACCGCGTTCGAGATCACCACGTTGCCCGCGCGCGCCGCGTTGAGGATCCCGGCGACCCCCAGCACGGAATCGGGCCGGTAGTGCACCGGGTCGAGGAACTCGTCGTCGATCCGGCGGTAGATGACGTCGACCTGCCGTTCGCCCTCGGTGGTGCGCAGGTAGACGACGTTGTCACGGCAGAACATGTCGCGGCCTTCGACCAGCTCGACCCCCATCAGCCGGGCCAGCAGCGAATGCTCGAAGTACGCGGAGTTGTGCACTCCCGGCGTGAGCACGACGACCATCGGATCGGCGACGTTCGCCGCGGCCGCCGCCCGCAGCGCGCGCAACAGATGCGAGGCGTAGTCGCCGACCGGGCGGACCCGGTGCTGGGCGAACAGATCCGGGAACACGCGCGCCATCGTGCGGCGGTTCTCCATCACGTACGAAACACCCGAGGGATTGCGGAGATTGTCCTCCAGCACCCGGAAGGTGCCCTCCTCGTCACGCACCAGGTCCACACCGGACACGTGGATGCGGACGCCGTTGGGCGGGTTGATCCCGAACGCCTCGCGCTGGAAATGCTCACACGAGGTGATCAGCCGGCGCGGGAGCACACCGTCCCGCAGGATCTGCCGATCGCCGTACACGTCGGCGAGGAAGGCCTCCAGCGCGCGGACCCGTTGCGCCACACCGCGTTCGAGTTTGGTCCATTCGGCCGAAGTGATCACCCTCGGCACCAGGTCGAGCGGGAACGGGCGTTCCTGGCCGGACAGCGAGAACGTGATGCCCTGATCCACCATCGCCCGGTCGATCGCCGCCGACCGCGACGAAAGATCCGCCGACGTCAGCGAGGAGATCGACTCGTACAACGCCCGATACGGCTGGCGGACCGTGCCGTCGGCGGTGAACATCTCGTCGTACGCGCCCGCGTGCGGCCGGGACGGTGAGAGATAGCCGTCGAACTGCGCCCCGGGCCTCGCCGCGCGCCGCGCCGACGTCGTCGTCCGCGGGCGGCGGCCCGCAGGTGGGAGGCGCGGCGCCGGGTTGTTGTTCATGGGGGCCATCGTGACCCATGGACCCCGTCCGGCGCGAGTCACCGGGGTTGGCTTGTTGTAATGATCAACCTGATGCTAGCCTCCCCGGGCGTATTCAAACCTGACTGGGGAAGGTTGGATTCTGTTTGGCGTTTCGCCATGTGATAAATCGCGCATTATCTGCTGGACAAGCAGAATCTGAATTTTCGATGCAATTTTCAAGGGGAATTGTGAAGAATCTTGTAAAGGCGTTCATCGTGGCCGGTGCCGCAGTGGCGGCGTTGGCTGTCCCGGGTGTCGCGATGGCTGCTCAGGACGGTGCCGCAGCACCGTCGACCAGTGTCGGCGTAGCGGATGTCAACAGTCGTTGGTGCGGCCATAACTACAATAGCTGTGTCAGTGAGCGGAGCGAATTCGCCCGATATTACAACGTTGGGCCGCTCCGGTACTTTCCTGTTGACCCCAGTTGTGCGGGTATCTGCTACAACGGCTACGTGTTCGATTATTGGAACAAGTAGTAAGGCGGCGGTGGGGCGCTTCGGCGCCCCACCGTGTTTCACGTGCTGGGCCGGTTGAACCCCCTGTCGTGACCCATCGGGACCGAGGTCGGCTCGATCCCGTCGTCGGGACGGTCGTCGGTGGAAACAGCGCTGTAACGTCTCGGTGCTGTGATTGCCGCCGGATGAGTGGCAATATGCGTGCTCTCGACACATGGGAACTACAAGGAGTGACGACGTGGCCCGATTGAAAGCGCTCGCCCTGATCCCGGCGCTCGCCCTAGCCGCGGGTGCGCTGACCGCGTGTGGCGAAGAAGGTGGGCAGAGCACCGCGGCCGGTGGCGTCCAGCTCGTCGCTTCCGGCAAGCTCACCACCTGCACGCACCTGCCCTACCAGCCGTTCCAGGTCAAGCAGGGCGACAAGATCGTCGGCTTCGACGTCGACCTGGTCGACCTCGTCGCGAAGAAGCTCGGCGTCGAGCAGAGCATCGTCGACATCGCCTTCGAGAACATCGAGTCCGGCGAGGCGATGAACACCGGTCAGTGCGACCTCGCCGCCGCGGGTATGACGATCAACGACAAGCGCAAGGCGAAGTTCGTCTTCTCCGACCCGTACTTCGAGGCGTCGCAGGCGCTGCTGGTCAAGACCGGTTCGCCGATCAAGGACCTGAGCAACGTCGCGGGCAAGAAGATCGGCGTCCAGTCGGCCACCACCGGTGCCGACTACGCCAAGGAGAAGGCCGTCGGCGCCGAGATCGTCACCTTCGACGACCTCGCGCTGCTGGAGCAGGCGGTCAAGAGCGGCCAGGTCGACGCGGGTGTCAACGACAACGGCGTGCTCTACGACTTCGTGAAGACGAACCCGGACACCACCGTCGTCACCGAGTTCAAGACCAACGAGTTCTACGGAATCGGCATGAAGACGGGCAACACCGCCCTCCTCAACCAGGTCAACGAGGTCCTCAAGGCCTCGGCCGCAGACGGCTCGTACGCGCAGATCTACCAGAAGTGGTTCGGCAAGGCGCCGACCTGGCAGCCGGGCAGCCCGGCCGCCGGTTGATAATCCGTCCTCTGTGGCCGGTGCCCAGCGCACCGGCCACAGGCTTGTCACCACCTGTTTGAGGAGAGAAATGGCTCTGAGCCGCCGCCAGCGACGATCGGCGTTCCGGTGGGCGCAGTACGGTCTGCTGCTGGTGATCGTCGTGGTGTTCGCGCTGCTGGCCGACTGGGGACGGCTGGGCAAGGCGTTCTTCGACCTCGAAGTCGCCGCGAAGCAGTTCCCGGACGTCATCACCGTCGCACTGAAGAACACCATCATCTTCACCGCGCTGGGCTTCGCGCTCGGTCTCGGGCTCGGTCTCCTGCTCGCGCTGATGAGACTGTCCTCGGTCGCCCCGTACCGCTGGTTCGCGCGCGGGTACATCGAATTCTTCCGCGGCCTGCCCGCGCTGCTGATCTTCCTGGCGGTCGGTGTCGGGGTGCCGATCGCCTTCCCGAACGTGTTCCTGCCGCGGAACATTTCGATCATGCTGGCGCTGGGCATCGTGTCCTCGGCCTACATGGCGGAGACCATCCGCGCCGGTATCCAGGCGGTGCCGCGCGGACAGGTCGAGGCCGCGCGGTCGCTCGGCATGTCGCCCGCGCGCACGATGATCACCGTCGTGATCCCGCAGGCGTTCCGGATCATCCTGCCGCCGCTGGCCAACGAGCTGATCATGCTGACGAAGGACTCTTCGCTGGCGTTCCTGCTCGGCACCACGCCGGCGCAGCAGGAACTCGCGCAGTTCAGCCGTCAGGCGCTGCTGGAGGCCAAGGGCCTGACACCGATCGTCGTCGCCGGTCTGTGTTATCTGGTCATCACCATTCCGCTGTCGATCCTGCAGCAGCGGCTAGAGAAGAAATACGGAGCCGGAGTGCCCGGCGGAGGAACGGTATGAGCGCCCAGACGATCATCGAGGTTTCAGGACTGCACAAGGCGTTCGGCGAACTCGAAGTGCTCAAGGGCATCGACCTGCACGTCGAGCGCGGCCAGGTCGTCTGCATCATCGGCCCGTCGGGCTCCGGCAAGTCGACGTTGTTGCGCTGCGTCAACCTCCTCGAGGAACCGCAGCAGGGCAAGATCGTGGTCAACGGCAGCGAGATCACCGACTCGGACGTCGACATCGACGGCGCCCGCACGAAGATCGGCATGGTCTTCCAGTCGTTCAACCTCTTCTCGCACCTGAGCGTGCTCGACAACCTCACCGTCGCGCAGCGCAAGGTGTTGAAGCGCGGCAAGGACGAGGCGGAGCGAATCGCGCGGGAGAACCTCGCGAAGGTCGGGTTGGCGGAGAAGGAATCTTCGCTGCCGACACAGCTCTCCGGCGGGCAGCAGCAGCGCGTCGCGATCGCCAGGGCGCTGTCGATGGACCCCGACGTCATGCTGTTCGACGAACCGACGTCGGCGCTCGACCCCGAACTGGTCGGCGACGTCCTCGCGGTCATGCGGCAACTCGCGCAGGAGGGCATGACGATGCTCGTCGTCACGCACGAGATGCAGTTCGCCCGCGAGGTGGCCGACACCGTGCTGTTCATGGACGGCGGTGTCGTCGTCGAGCAGGGTTCGCCGGCCCAGGTGATCGGCGACCCGCAGGAGGAACGCACGAAGACGTTCCTTTCGCGGGTGTTGAACCCGAACCACCAGGGCTAACGCCCCCGGAGCTGCGACTCCAGCTGGACCACCTTGGAGACGATTTCGTGCGGCCCGGCGCCCATGAGGCTCACCCAGCCCTTGGCGTCCGGGCCGAACACGACGCGGCCCTGATCGGTGTCCATCCAGCCCGGTGGCCTTTCGACGCGTTTCCGGTTGCCGCCGCCGTCACGGATGGCGACGTACAGCCTGCCGAAGAAGGTGTGCGGCGACCGGATCCACTGGATGATCTTCTTGGCGTCGCGGATGCTCGGGCCACCGCCCGTCAGCGTTTCGCCCTTCATCAGGACCTGCAGATCGGCTTCCGCGCAGTTCAACGACGGTGTGCGCGCGGCGGGAGCCTCCGGGAGCAGACCGGTGAAATCCTGCGCGAGCGTGTCCGGTCTGGTCGGCTTCAGGTACACGACCTTGTCGACCAAGACGACCGTGGCCGCTTCCCGGCCACTGCCCGCGGCGCGAACGGTCCGCTCACGCCCCTCGGACTTCACCCACGAGTAGTACTCCACCGCAGGCCGCTGCAGGAAACGCAAGGCGTCGAGGAATTCGTCGTCGATCCGGCCATGCCTGAGCAGACCCTGTCCGTCCAATTCGGACTGTGCGGTCGCGGCGAGCTCGCGACGTTCCTCGGGCAGGTACCACTGCGCGCCACGGACGAGCGTCGGGTGGATGTCGCCCAGATTGTGCTGGTCCAGCAGGGTTTCGTAAGTCTGGAGCGTCAGTTCGACGGGTTTCCGCAGCACGTTACGCGCCGATCACCGGCGGAACCGGCTTGTCCCCGTCGTAGCCGCCGAAGAGGGAGTCGCCGTCCTCTTCCTGCAGCATGATCTTGCGCTGGTGCTCCTCGTCCTCGCCGCCCTTGCCCTTGGCGCCGCCCATCCCGCCGCCGCCCATCCCCGGCGCGCCGGTACGACCCGCCGCCGCGGGGCCTCCCGCCGGTGTACCGCGCATCGCGGCTTCACCAGGCATCCCGGCGCCGACACCGCGACCGGGCCCCATGCTCCCCGGCCCACCCGTCGACCCACCCGGCCCGAACCCGCCACCAGGCCCGAATCCGCCGCTGAACCCACCCGACCCCGGGCCGAATCCAGTGCCGCCACCGGGTCCACCCGGCCCGAGGTTTGGCGGTGGGAAGTTGCCTGGACGTCCCTGCACCTTGTCGTCCGCCTTGGAGGACAGGTCGGTCCGATCGTTCGGCCGTGGGGACGGCAGTGGCCTCGGCATTTGCGGCATCCTCGGCGGCTGCGGAACCTGCGGCGGCCTCGGCGCCTGATATCCCTCGGCCCCCGGAGGCGCGCTGTACGAACTCGGCCCGCCGGTGTACCCGCCGGGTCCACCATGCCGCCCCGAGTCACCGGGTCCACCGGTGAACCCGCTGACCTTGGTCTGACCAGGGTCGACCGGATCCGGCGTGATCGGCCCGGATGAAACGTTCGGATCGTGCGCGGCCGGATACGCCGGCGCGAGCGACTGCTGCCGAGGCTGCGTGTCCTGGTAGTACGGCTCGTAGATCTCGACGTTGTGCTTGGTGTCCGCGTCGAACTTCGCGGCCGCGATCTCGTCGTCACTCGCGCCGATGGACAGAACGTCCTCCGGCCCGCTGTCCCCCGCGCGCTCCTTCTCGACCGGCCGGACATTGCCGCGCGTGTAATGGAAAGAGGCGTTCTGGTCGTACATCGACTGCCGGGCGCGATCCATGTTCTCGCCCGCGATCTTGGAAGTCGCGATGAGCGGAGCAAGGCCTGCTACGCCGCTGTCGGCGGCTTTGCCCTTCCAGAACGTGCTGAGCGCCGTTTGGCTGTTCTCCATCGCCGTGCTGAAGTTTTCGTGGAAGACCATCAACTTGTGCGAGGCGACCTGCGCTTTGTCGAGAGTTTCCGTCGTGGAGGGATTGGCGTTGAGTTTGGTGAAGATCTCCCAGCCGCTATAGGTCATGGCCTAAGCTCCTTTGAGCTTCTTGATCGCCGCAGCAGCGACCTTGGTTGCCAAACCACAGGGATCTGACAGCATTGGGTTCCCTGTGGTCAGGAGCGGTGTGACCGTATAAGTAAGGTCATCACGCACGCCTACTGCGAGTACGCACCGCCCCTTGCCTTCTCCGCCGTTGTCGTAGATGACGCCTGGATACCCCTCGATCGAGTCGATCGGCTTGAATGTGGAGAGCCCGCCCTGCGCGTGTTTTGCGTAGAGGCTGCTCAGCCCATCTTTATTGCCAGGTAGAAGGCCCGCGGTGACGCTGCTAGGCCCTGCTTCGAAGATCCAGCCGCAGCTTTTTCCGAACGTTCCGTCGTCGACCTCGGTCTTCTCGACTTTTCCGCCGAGTTCCTCGATCTGAGCGGTGGCTACCGTGCTACACGGGTCCGATTCGGCTTGGGCGGTATTCAGAATCGGGTTTGTCACAGCAGGAGCGCCGTTCGCCGGTAGCCGTGCCGTGGTAGGCGCAGTCGGGGCGGCTGAGGTGGCATTTCCCGTCTTCGGGTCGCTGCATCCGCTCACCAGCAGCAAACCGCTCACCGCGGCTATGGACACGAACTTCCTGGCGTGGAGCATCAGTCGGCCTTCCCGATCTGGCGGAGTGCGTCGATGGCTGCTTGATCCTGGTTCTGATACGCAGTCCGGATTTGCCTCAAAGTGTCCAGGTATGAGTTCGTGTAGTCCCAGGCCCCCTGCATAAAGGCCTGGTAGGAGCTTCCCGAGTTGTTCGCGGCGACCGTGTATCCCTCGCTGCCGATTTCATGGCCCGGTGGCTGGATCTGATTCAGTACGTCGGCCTCGCGACGCGCCTTCCGGAAGTCGCTCTCGAGACAGTCTTCGAGGGACTTGATCACGGCGTCCATGGCGACTGGGTCGAACTCCCAGCCACCGTTCGCTGACGCCGTCGCGAAGTCGGCCTTCGCCTGGCCGCTCCCCAGTTCACCGTAGTTGGGCGGCGGGGGTGGGGGTAGCGCTGCGGCGGCACCCGGAATCAACCCCGAGTTCGGCGGCGGCGCCTGCGGCCCCGGCCCGTTGATCTGGTCATAGACCCCTTGAGGGCCGCGTCCCGGTCCTGTCATGACGTGCCTCCCCGCACGGGCCGCAATGGGGCGCGACCTACCCGTAGTTCCCTGCTGACTCCAACCGGTGACGATAGCAGCAGGTAAACCGTTGATCAGCCACTTCGAGGAAGATCACCATCGAAAGGTGGGGGGCCGGGCGTCATTTGTCCCGAACGGCGGTTTTGCCTGATCAGGGCTTCTTGATGTGGTTGATCGCCGCGGCCGCCACCTTGGTCGCCATGCCGCATGGGTCTGAGAAGGAAGGGTGATGGTCGGTCAGGCGCGGGATAACGGTGTAGACCAGGTCATCTCGAACACCGACGGCGAGAGTGCAGTTTCCTTCGCCCTCGCCGCCGTTGGCGAAGATCACTGCTGGGTACCCGTTGATCGGATCGACCGGTTTAAAGGTGGTCAGGCCGGAAGTTGCGTTCTGTGCATAGAGGGCGCTCAGACCGTCCTTGTTTCCAGTGACAAGTCCGGCGCTGACGGTGTTAGGCGATTCTTGGAAGACCCAGACGCAGTTGTTTCCCATGGTCAAATCATCAAGGCGGGAGTTCTTGACCCTGCCGCCGATCGCCTCGATCTCGGCCGTCGGGATGGCGCTGCACGGATCCGCCTCGACGCTCGCGGTCGCGGCGATCGGGTCTGTCACTGCCGGCGCTCCATCGGACGGAAGTCGCGCCGAGGACGGTGCGCTGGTCGTCGCGGTGCCGGTCACCTGCGCGCCGCAACCACCGGTCAAAAGTGATGCTGCCGCTGCCAAGAGCAAGAAACGCTTCATCTCGTGCCTCCCCGCACGGGCCGCGAAGGGCGCGACCTACCCCTAGCCCACCACCGACTCCGCTGAGTGACCGTAGCAGCGAACTGTCGCCCCGAACCCGAATCCGGCCAAGATCACCAACGCCCAAAGAAAGACCCTGGTCCGGAACCCGGGGCGGCTGTTCTGCCGTCGTGGTCCTGTGGCAGGTTCCGGTCTACTGTCCTGGGCCACTTGCGAATCCCGTGCGTGATCGGCTTCGCTGGTGGCCGAGGAACGACGGGGGAGGGAAGCGAGACGATGCCGGGTTTTCGGCGCAACAACGGGCCGCGCGATCCGGGGGAAGGTGACCAGAACGGCGACACGTCCCTGCCGCCGCTCGACCCGTTCGATCCCAACCCCGACAAGCGGTACGAGGTCCCGGCGTCCGAGCTGATGAAGCCGGGGACGACGGGGCTGCTCCGGTGGCGTCGTCAGGCGACCAACGCGCCGATCGTGCAGGTCGAGGACGCGTACATCACCGGGACGTTGGATCTGCGCGCGGCCGACATCAAGTATCTGTTCCGGTTCGAGCGGTGCCGGTTCGAGCATCCGCCGGACGTCCGTGAGGCGCATCTGCTCGGGCTTGTGTTCCGCAAGTGCTGGCTGCCCGGGCTCAAGGCGCGCAATCTCCGTACCCGCAACGACGTCCGCCTGATCCGCAGTGTCGTGCACGTCGACGCCGAGCACGAGATCGAGGAGACCACGGTCCAGCGCGGCGACGATCGCGAGCGCGGGATGCCGAACGCGGCGGTCAACCTCACCGACGCGGTCATCGAGGGTTCGGTCGTGTTGACCCGCACGGTGATCACCCATCCGCGCGGCAAGGCGATCCAGGCCGACCGGGTCAACATCGTGGGCGCGCTGCTGGCGTATCGGTTGGTGGCTAACGGAGAAGTCCGCCTCCCGGGGATGCGGGCCGGCGGTAATGTCAACTTCTCCGGCGCGACGCTGAACAACCGGGACGGCTTCGCGCTCAACGGGAACGGGATCCACATCGGCGGCAGCCTGCTGTGCGAGGTGGACAACTACGGGCCCGCTGCGCAGCGGAAACGCTTCTCCGCCAGTGGGATCATGTTCCTGCCGAGCGCCACTGTGGACAGTGACATCATTTTCCGCGAGGCCAAGCTCTCGGTGAACCAGTCCGGGCCGATCGTCGTCGACGCGTGGAAGTCGAACGATCCGTACATCGATCCGCGGCCGGCGCTGGTCGCGGATCGATGTACGGTCAACGGAAACCTCGAGCTCAGCGACGGTATGCAGGTGACCGGGACGTTGCGGATGGTCAACGCCCGGATCGGTGGTTCGCTGCGGTTGGCGGGCGCGGAGGTCCAGGTCGTCCGCGGGCAGAGCATTCCCTACTACGACCGCGCGATCCATCTCGACGGGACCACCATCGGCGGCGATCTCGAGGCGACGAGCCTGCGCGTGCCGTCCGGGCAGCTGCGCATGGCCGACATCACCGTCGGCGGCAACGTGCTGGCGTGGAACTCGATGTTCCTGCACCCGCGCCGTGACGTCTTTTCCGCGCGGCGCGCCAAGATCGCGGGCAACTTCCAGCTCACCGACGCGACCGTCCAGGGCACCTTGCGGTTGCAGGGCGCCGAGGTCGGCGGCAGCGTGAACCTCTTCGGCACGAGCCTGACCGAGCCCGGCGCGCGCACGCGCACCAGTTACTCGCTGGACGTCCGCACCGCGCGGATCGGCCGGGATCTGATCCTCACCGAGAACAAGGAGCGTCCGTTCGTCGCGCAGGGCGGGGTCAACCTCGACGGCGCGCAGGTCGCGCGGCGCGTCGACTTCCGCGGCGCGCGGCTCGGTTCCCTTCCGCAGCACGGGATCGCGCTCGACGGCAGTGACGTTTCGGCCGACGAGTTCCTGCTCACGCCCGCCACTCCGCCGGACGGCCGGATCGTGTTGCGGCGTGCGCATTGCGGGACGATGGGCGACAACGAGGCGTTCTGGGCGTCGGCGACGGGGATCGAGCTGGAGGATTTCCGGTACGACGCACTGCAAGAGGACATCGCGCTCGACGACGACCGGGCGATCGACCATCGGATCGTGTTGCTGCGCAAGGCGATGGACGGTTACCGCCCGGGACCGTACGACCAGCTGGCGGCGACGCTGCGCGCGTCCGGTAATGAAGAGCACGCGTCCACGGTGCTGCTGAAGAAGCAGCAGTTCCGGTACGAAGCGCTCGCGAAGGGCTTCAAGTTCTTCGGTCCAGGCGTGCACGTGTGGAGCTGGTTGCAGCGGTCGATGGTCGGTTACGGCTTCCGTCCGGTGCGCGCGCTCGGCTGGCTGCTGACGCTGCTCGTGCTGGGCAGTCTGTGGTTCGGGCTCGGCGTCGACGACTGCATCACGAATCCGAAGCTCACGGTGAGCGGGCCGCGGTGCCTGGTCAACCAGGACGACACCGGGCTGCAGTGGAACCCGGTGCTCTACACGATCGACCTTCTGGTGCCGATCGTCGACTTCGGCAACAAGTCGCGCTGGTACATGCACGGGATGGACAACTGGGTCGCGGCCGGGTTCACCGCCTCGGGCTGGGTGCTGGCGACGACGGTGGCGGCCGGGATAAGCCGCATGCTCCGCCGCGACAACTGAGGGTATTTCACATACCCTCAGTACGGAGGTATGTCATGACGGAGCCCAGCGCCACCGGCAAGATCGCGATCGCCGCCCCGCCCGAGAAGGTGTACGCCCTGGTCAGCGACCCGGGCGCGCTCGCGGGCATGGCCGAAGAGTACGAGGGGCATCGTTGGGTGGGTGCGGCGAAGGAGCCCGCCGTCGGCGCCAAGTTCCGCGGCCGCAATCGTCACGGGATCCGTCGTTGGAGCACCCTTTCGACGATCACCGACGCCGACGAGGGCAAGCGGTTCGCGTTCGAGGTGACCACCGTCGCCGGACTCCCCGTGGCGCGCTGGCAGTACGACATCGAGTCCACCGGCGACGGTTGCGTGGCCGTCGAAAGCACGTGGGACCGGCGGCCGGGCTGGCTACGCGGGCCGACGTCGCTGTTCACCGGGGTCTGGAAGCGGGACGACGCCAACCGGGCGAACATCGCGGCGACGCTGGCCCGGTTGAAGGCCACCGCCGAGTCCGTTCACTCCACGAACCGCGACCAGAACTCGATCTGACGCGGCCCGCCGGGCGGCGGCGGGCCCAAGGGCTGGTCGCAGAAGTCGTGCCGCAGGTATCCCCGCAGGTCGTAGCCGTAATAGACGATGTCGGTCTGATACACCGACAGCACCGGATATCCCGTGCTCCCGGCGATCCCTGGCAGGTACCGATGCCCGCAGACGGGCACGAGCTGAGGGGCGCGCGCGAGATGCGAGCGGGCCCGCGAAAGCGCGTCGTCGAGGTCGATCGGGCGCATGCCCCAGCCGGGCAGCCAGAAGCCGTTGTGTTCGACGTCGTAAAGCACCCCGTCGACCGGCCAGTCCAGGCGTTTCCGCAGCTGGTCGGGGTTGCCGCAACGCCAGTCCGGCCAGCGGTCGCCGATCGGCACCCCGGCGGACAGGAACGTGCGGTGATCGGCGGCGAACCGGAAGCCGAAACGGGCTTCGACGTCGTCGAGCTCGGCCTCGCTCAACCCGGGACGCACGGGTTCGGCCAAGCTCGCCTGGAGGTCGTGTGCCTCCTCGATGGTGAAGGCGTGCTCAACAGTGGACATGTGTTCGAGCCTAAATTGCGTACCGCGCGGGCGCCTTCTCTTTTAACGCCACGCCCTCATCACCCACATGAGGCTCCTCCCCCGGGGTGAGCTCGCCCTCTCAACGCCTGGACCTCGGAACAGAGCGGCCATCGGTGTAGTTCACTCATGTCGTGACTTCCCCACGAACGCAGTCCCGCGTGCGGGCGCCCGAGCTCGCCGGTGACGTGTGGCTCAACACCGGCGGCGAGCGGATCACGCTCGCCGGGCTGCGCGGCCGTGTCGTCCTGCTGGACTTCTGGACCAGCGGCTGCGTCAACTGCCTGCATGTGCTGGACGAGCTGCGGCCGCTGGAGGCCGAGTTCGCCGACGTCCTGGTGACCATCGGCGTGCATTCGCCGAAGTTCCTGCACGAGGGCGAGGCGGCCGCGATCGAGGCCGCCGTGCGGCGCTACGAGGTGCACCATCCGGTGCTGAACGACCCGAAGATGACCACCTGGTCGCAGTACGCGGTCAAGGCGTGGCCGACGCTGGTCGTCGTCGACCCCGAGGGGTATGTCGTCCACGTCGCCGCCGGTGAGGGGCATGCCGAGGCGTTGCGCCGGGTGATCGCCGATCTCGTCGCGACCCACGAGGCCAAGGGCACGCTGCGCCGCGGCGGCAGCCCGTACGTGCCCGCCGAGGAGCAGCGCACCGAGCTGCGCTTCCCGAGCAAGGCCGTCACCACCGCCGAAGGCCGCATCCTGGTCGCCGACACCGGCAACCACTCCATCGTCGAGTTCGCGTCCGACGGCGAGACGATCATCCGCCGCTTCGGCAGCGGTGAGCGCGGCGCGCAGGACGGTCCGTTCGATCTGGCGAGTTTCACCGAGCCGGCCGGAATCACCCTTTTGCCGTACGAGGTCGCCGAGCGCGCGGGTTACCACGCGGTCGTCGCCGACACGGCCGGTCACCGGCTGCGCGGTATCGACCTGATCACCGGTGAGGTCTCCACGGTGGCCGGCACCGGCCGCCAGTGGCGCGACGGCGTCGACACCGGCAAGGCGCTCGACATCGACCTCACCAGCCCTTGGGATGTCGCCTGGTGGGGTCCCGCGGGCGGCGTCGTGGTGGCCATGGCGGGCAACCACACGCTGAGCGTGTTCGAGCCGGTCTCGGGCTCCATCCGCCGCTTCGCCGGTACGACCGTCGAGGGCCTGCGTGACGGCGACGTCCACGAGGCGTTCTTCGCGCAGACGTCCGGTCTCACGCCCCACGGGCAGAAGCTGTGGCTCGCGGACGCGGAGACGTCGGCGCTGCGCTGGATCGAGCCCGACGGCGAGACGTTCACCGTGCACACCGCGGTCGGTGTCGACCTGTTCTCCTTCGGTCACGTCGACGGCCCCGCGGACAAGGCGCTCCTGCAGCATCCGCTCGGCCTCGCCGTGCTGCCCGGCGACACCATCGCGATCGCCGACACCTACAACGGCGCCGTCCGCCGCTACGACCCCCTCACCCGCCAGGTGACCACGCTCGCGTCCGGTCTCGCGGAGCCGTCCGGTCTGCTGGTGCACGACGGCGAACTGCTGGTCGTCGAGTCCGCGGGCGGCCGGATCGGGCCGGTGCCGCTCGGTGAGCAGGCCGTGGCAGGCGACGCGCACGCGGTCCGCCGCCCGCCGACCGTGCTGGCGCCGGGCCGGCTGGAGTTCTCCGTCGTCTTCACTCCGCCTCCCGGCGAGAAGCTCGACGACCGTTACGGGCCCTCGACACGGCTGGAGATCAGCGCGTCGCCGCCGGAACTGCTCGCCGACGGCGCGGGCGTGGGCACGGACCTGTTCCGCAAGCTCCGCTTCGCCGAAGGAGTCACCGCGGGCGTCTTGCAGGTCGTCGCGCAGGCCGCGAGCTGTGATGACGGCGGCGAACACCCGGCCTGCCGCATCACCCGGCAGGACTGGGGCGTGCCCGTGCGGTTCGAAACCGGTGGAGAAAGCGTGCTGAGCCTGGTCATGGCCGGCGATCCGGGTAAGTAGAGTCGTACTCGTGTCAGACGGGCCGAAACTCGAGATTCAGATGCTGCAGGACAGGGTGCTCGTGAAGCTGTCCCCCGAGGACGGAGAGCGCCGGAGTTCCGGCGGCATCGTCATCCCCGCCACCGCGCAGGTCGCGCGGCGGCTCGCCTGGGGTGATGTACTGGGCGTTGGCAACAGTGTGCGCAACGTGAAGACCGGCGATCGGGTGCTGTTCAACCCGGATGACCAGCACGAGGTCGAGATCCAGGGTGAGGGGCACCTGGTGATGCGGGAGCGGGACATCCACGCCGTGGCGACCGAACGGACCGAACACGGCACGGGGTTGTACCTGTAGCTCGAGCCGCGGGAGGGGTGGTGAGGGAAGGTGCGCGATGACCACGAGGAGCCGGGCACCGATCTGTTCACCGACGACCTCCTGCCCCCCGCGGACACCGACGAAGACCTGGTCGACGAGCTCTTCGAGGGCGACAGGGTGGCCCTGCCGCCACCGACACCCGCGTCGAAGTTCCGCCGGGGCCTCGGCAAGGCCCTCATGGTCACCGGGGTCCTCATGGGCCTGTTCGTGCTCGTGTACGCGGTCGATCTCATCGTCAGCGCCGGGGACGTCCCGCGCGGCGTCACGGTCGCCGGGATCGACGTCGGCGGCCTGACGCACAAAGAGGCGGAGTCGAAGCTGCGCCGTGAGCTGGAACCGAGGCTGATCGAGCCGGTCCGCGTCCGGGCGGGAGACGTTCGCACGGTGCTGTACCCGACGTCGTCCGGCCTCGGCCTGGATTGGCCGCAGACGCTGGGCCGCGCCGGCCACCAGCCGCTGAGCCCGTACACGCGGGTGATGTCGTTCTTCACCAGTCGTGAGGTCGGCGTCGTCACCTGGACCGACGCGCCGAAGCTCGAAAAGACCGTCTCGGATCTCGCCGCCGCGCAGCTGAACCGCCCGCCGATCGAAGGGAACATCACCTTCCGGACGATCGCGGGCACCGACGGCGGAGTCGTTCCGGCGGCGGTCGAACCGCGGGCCGGTCAGTCGCTCGCCGACGTCAAAGCGGCGGTCGCCGCGGTCATCGACGGTTGGCTGAGCGACGACGGCGTGGAGTTGAAGGTGAACGTCTCGCCGGTGAAGGCGACTTCGCCGGGGGTGCACGCGGCGCTCGCCAAGATCGTCGTCCCGGCGGTCGCGAAGCCGCTCGTGATCCGCGGCGAAGGCAAGGACGCGACGCTGAAACCGGACACGATCGCGGGGGCGTTCCAGTTCGCCGCGCGCGACGACGGCAACCTCGAAGTCCGGATCGACCAGGGGAAACTGCGGGCCGCGGCGCAGCCGCAGCTCAAGGAGACCGAGACCGACGGGGCGAACGCCCAGATCGTCTTCGTCGGCGACAGGCCGGCCGTCCAGCCGTCGAAGGACGCGCGGAAGGTCAACTGGGGCCTCACGTTCTCCGCGCTGACCTCGACGCTCGCCAAAAGCCAGGACAGGGAGCTGAAAGCGGTCTACGACGCCAGCAGCCCGGCCGTCAGCACCGACGCGGCGAACGTCCTCGGGATCAACGAGGTCATCGGCGAGTTCACCACGTCGGGCCTGAGCGGACCGGCGATGACGAACGTGCAGGCGCTGGCCGCCAGGGTCTCCGGCGCCATCGTGAAGCCGAACGAGACGTTCAGCCTCGGCGCGCGATCCGGGCCGAGGACGGCGGAAGCGGGCTACGTTCCCGCCCCGGTGAACGAGGACGGCACCGGCCCGGTGGTGGTCGGCGGCGGCGTTTCACAGCTCGCGACGACGCTCTACAACGCCGCGTACCTGGCAGGCATGGCCGACGGCGGACATCTGGAGCACGACCACTACCTCGACCGTTATCCGGTCGCGCGAGACGTGAAGGCGATCGACGACAACGGTTCACCGGTCGAGATGCAGATCGTCAACGACGCCCCGACCGGGGTCGCGATCCAGGTGCTCCCCGCCAACGGCTCGGTGACGGTGCGGATCTGGGGCACGAAACGGTTTTCCGTACAGAGCGTCGGCGGCGAACGGCACTCCTTCGTCCCGCAGCCGGTGCAGGCCGGTTCGGGTCCCGGCTGTGTGCCGGATCCCGGCGCGGCCGGTTTCAGCACCTCGGACACGCGGGTGCTGGTCGACGTCGTCACCGGCACAGAGGTCCGCCGGGAGACCCGCAACGCGACCTACTCGCCGCGCGCCACCGTCATCTGCGCCTGAGCGGTAAGGCGACGTGGCGCGTTGCGAAAGCCACTTTCGCAACCTTCAACGTTGCGAAAGTGGCTTTCGCAACGACGCGGAGGCGGGGTCGTGCGGTATGGGGGCTCGTCACCGCAGCACCATGCAGCCGCGGGCTTCGAAGTCCGCGAGCCACGACGGTTCCCGGAGTTCCTTGTTCCATCGCAGATCCAGTTTGTCCAATTTGGGCAACTGGGCGATCGACTCCGGCAGCGAGGTGAGCTTGTTCTCGCGCAGGTCCAGCTGACGCAACTCGCTCAGCTCCCCGATGGAGGGCGGCAACGCCGTCAGCCGGTTGCGCCGCAGATGCAGCTCGCGTAACGCGGACAGTGTCCCGATCGACTCCGGCAGTGCGGTCAACCCGTTGCCGTACAAGCGAAATTCGCGCAACGAAGCCAGCCCGGAGAGGTCGTCCGGGAGGGTGGAGATGCGATTGTCCGTACACCCCAGGTATTTCAGCCGTCCGAGCGAGCACAGCGCGACGGGGAACTCGGTCAGCCGGTTGTCGCTCACGTAGAGGTATTCCGTCAGCCCCGAAAGCTCGCCGAGTTCGTCCGGCAGGGTCGAAAGCTCGTTGTGCCCCAGATCGAGCGTGTGCAGATTCCGCAGGCCGCCGATCGACGGCGAGATGGCGGTCAGCCGGTTGGTCGCCAGATTCAGCACGCGTAGCCCGGAAAGCGACCACAGCTCGTCGGGAACCGATGTCAGCCGGTTGTCGTACAGATCCAGGTATTCGAGCGAGGTCGGAAAGGGAAGTCCGCGCAGGGAGGTCAGCCCCTGGCCACTGAGTTCGAGCCGAGTGGTCACAGGGGCCGACCGTAGGCGATGGACCAGTGGGCTCAGGTCACGGCCCGGTGCCCGCCGCCGCCCTTGATCTTCGCGTAGATCGCCGCCGCGCCGATCACGCCGACGATGGCCGCGCCGACCTGGAAGGCGTGCCGGATCCAGTCGATGCCCGCGGTGTCGCGGACCCCGAACACCCCGGCCAGCCAATTGCCGATGAACGCGGCGATGATGCCGACGATGATCGTCAGCCACATCGGGATCTTCTGATCGCCCGGTGCGATCATCCGACCGATGACACCGAGGATCAGGCCGACCACGATCGTGGTGATGATGCCCCAAAGGCCACCCAACATGGTTCCTCCTTAGCTGGATATCGATGAGCCCACGGTGACACCGATTCGGGCTCGTCGCGCCTCAAGACCCCTTACCGGGTGACACTGCGGCGTCCGTAGAGGTTCGCGGCCAGGGTGACCCCGAGACCGGCGATGACGATCTGGGTGATGAGTTCGAGCCAGTCGAAGCCCTTCGTGTCCGCGTAGCCGAGTCCACGGGCGATCGCCGTACCGATGAAGGCGGCGGCGATACCGACGATGATGGTCAACCAGATCGGGATTGACTGCTTGCCGGGTGCGAAGAACCTGCCGAGCACCCCGAGGATCAAACCGACCACGATCGCCGTGATGATGCCGGTGACTGTCATTGAGACTCCTTTGCCGAGGTCTCCGCCCGGAGGCGGACTCAGCACGGTGATGCCCGCCCGAAACCCCCTCGAAACCAGAAAGGCCCTCTCCACGAGGGAGAGGGCCTTTCCTCACGAAACCGTTTAGAACGCGGCTTCGGAGATCTCCATGAGGCTGTTGTCCGCGGCCTCGACGATCGCGCGGCGCGCGGTCAGTTCCGGCAGCACGCTCTTCGCGAAGAACGACGCCACGGCGAGCTTGCCCTCGTAGAACGGGGTGTCCTTCGCCGACGCGCCCGCGTCGAGCCTGCCGATGGCGACCTCGGCGTGCTTGATGAGCTGCCAGCCGATGAGCAGGTCGCCGACCGACATCAGCAGGCGGACCGTGTGCTGGCCGACCTTGTTGATGTTCTGCGGGTCTTCCTGCGACGAGGTCAGGTAGCCGATCAGCGAGCCGAGCATGCCCTGGGTGTCCTCGAGCGCCTGCTTGAGCAGACCGCGCTCGTTCTTGAGCCGCCCGTTGCCGATCTCCGACTCGATGGTCTTCGTGATCTCCCCGGCGACGTAGGCCAGCGAAGCACCCTTGTCGCGGACGATCTTGCGGAAGAAGAAGTCCAGCGACTGGATGGCCGTGGTGCCTTCGTACAACGAGTCGATCTTCGCGTCACGGATGTACTGCTCGATCGGGTAGTCCTGCAGGAAGCCGGACCCGCCGAGGGTCTGCAGCGACTGCACGAGCTGCTCGGTCGCACGCTCGGAACCGACTCCCTTGACGATCGGGAGCAGCAGGTCGTTGACGCCGTGCGCGACCTTCAGCGACGCCTCGTCGCCCTCGCCGGTCCAAACCTGGTCCTGGAAGGTCGCCGTGTAGAGGTACACCGCGCGCAGGCCTTCGGCGTACGCCTTCTGCAGCATCAGCGAACGGCGGACGTCCGGGTGGTTGGTGATCGTGACGCGCGGCGCCGCCTTGTTCAGCATGTTCGGCAGGTCGGCGCCCTGGACGCGCTCCTTGGCGTACTCGAGCGCGTTGAGGTAACCGGTCGACAGCGTCGCGATGGCCTTCGTGCCGACCATCATGCGGGCGTACTCGATGACCTGGAACATCTGCGCGATGCCGTCGTGCACCTCGCCGAGCAGCCAGCCCTTGGCGGGGGTGCCGTGCTGGCCGAAGGTCAGCTCGCAGGTGGTGGAGGCCTTGATGCCCATCTTGTGCTCGACGTTGGTGACGAAGGCGCCGTTGCGCTCGCCCAGCTCACCGGTCTCACTGTCGAAGTGGAACTTCGGCACGAGGAAGAGCGAAAGGCCCTTGGTGCCGGGCCTGGTCTCGATGCCGGGGCCCTCGGGACGGGCCAGCACCAGGTGCATGATGTTCTCGACCATGTCGTTCTCGGCCGAGGTGATGAACCGCTTCACGCCGTCGATGTGCCAGGAGCCGTCCTCCTGCTTGACGGCCTTGGCGCGACCGGCGCCGACGTCGGAACCGGCGTCGGGCTCGGTGAGCACCATCGTGGCGCCCCAGCCGCGGTCGATCATGATCTGCGCCCAGCGCTTCTGCTCGGCGGTGCCGTTCTTGTCGACGATGCCGGCGAAGTTCGGACCCGCCATGTACATGAACAGCGGCGCGTTGGCGCCGAGGATCAGCTCGGCCGCGGCCCACTGCACGGTCGGGGGCAGGCCGAAGCCGCCCAGCTCGTTCGGCAGGCCCAGCCGCCACCATTCGCCGTCCATCAGCGCCTGGTAGCTCTTCTTGAACGACTCGGGGATCTTCACCGAGAAGGTCTTCGGGTCGTACACCGGCGGGTTGCGGTCCGCGTCGGCGTACGAATCGGCGAGGGGACCGGAAGCCAGCTTGTTCAGCTCGGTCAGCACGCCGCGGGCGGTCTCCTCGTCGGACTCCGCGAGGACGCCCTTTCCGAGGCGGTCCTGCACGCCGAGTACCTCGAAGAGGTTGAACTCCAGGTCTCGGACGTTGCTCTTGTAGTGGCCCATGTCGTCACTCCAATGTGTTCGGCTCCCCGGCCGGGCACATGTTCCCTACTCGCCGGTAACATCAGGATATTACCTGTGGGTAACCGGCGGCAAGTGAATGGCCACTGTTGTGATGTGTAAATCAGCAATATGGGGGTCTCGGCGTCCGTCGACCGCGATAGCGGAGCCTACGGCCGGGCGGGTTCAGCGGGTCGACGGCGCGATCGAAGTGGCCGGGGTCGTATCGGCCGGGGTGTGCGCGTCGTCGGGGGTGGCGATCAGGATGCCGGAGCGGAACGCGATGGTCACCGCGTGCGTCCGGTCCCTGGCCGAAAGCTTGCGCAGGATGCTCTTGACGTGGGTCCGCACGGTTTCCACGGACAGGAACAGGATCTTCGCGATCCCGGAGTTCTCCAGCCCCTCGGCGACCAGTTGCAGGACCTGGTACTCGCGGCGGGACAGCGGCATCAGGCCGCGCGCGGCCGCGGGCTTGGGGGCGTCGCCCGGCTTCGGGAGCACGGGCTGGCGTTTCGGCCGGGCGGTCAGTGCCGCCAGCGTCGGGTCGATGTACCGGCGGTCGCTGTGCGCGCGCCGGATCGCCTCGGTCAGATGCCGTCCGTCGGTCGCCCTCGGCACGATCGCGTGCACGCCGGCCGCGATCGCCGCGGCGAGGTATTGCTGCGTGCGGTTGCTGTCTCTGACCAGCGTGATGATGACCAGCGCCGGATCGCCGCCGCTGAGCAGCCGGGACAGATGGCAGTTCGGGTCGAGCGCCGAATCCAGCACGATGACGTCCGGTTTGAGCTGCTCGCACAGCTGGAGCGCGGCGTGGTGGCTCGACGCGTGCCCGAGCCACTGCAACCCCGGCGTGCGGTGGACCAGCGAACTCAGTCCCTCGCAGAAGACCGGGATCGGATCGACGGCGGCCACGCCGAGGCCTCGGCCGCCTGGTGACAGGCCACCAGGCCTCCCGGCCTGCGTTCGGTTCGGCTCGATGCTTCGCATCACGGACCCCTCCGTTTTCCTGCCCGCCATCTCCGGACGAGAGGACTCGAAAGCCCATTCGGTGACCACCGCCCCCCGGCGTGGTCACCCTCGTCAACCGGTCCCCCCTGCGGGACCGGACAGAGATGACACCTCGTAACTATTACGAGTCAGCAGGTCGGTGCACGTGACGCGATATCCCCCTCATAGATGTATCGACTCGTCGCAGCAAACTCTGCGTATCAGCTGGTCGTGGATCTCTGCCTCGAACGAGCGTGACGAGGGTAGATCTTGGCGTGTTCGCTACTCAGAGTGGACTTCGGGGCACCGTGCTTGATCAAAGAGCCGGCCGAACTCGTCCCCGAGCGCCGCGGGCGTCCAATGCGCGTTCAGCCCGCTCGGATTGGGCAGTACCCAGACCCGCGCCCCGCCGATCTCGGCGTCCTGCGGGCCGACCTTCGCCTTCGGCAGGCCGAACGCGGCCCGGAACGCCGTGATCCCCACGACGGCCAGCCAGCGCGGCCGGTATTCGGCGACCCTCGCCACGAGAAGCCGTCCGCCTTCGCGGAACTCGTCCGGAGTCAGCTCGTCGGCCCGCGCCGTCGTCCGCGCGACGACGTTGGTGATGCCGAGGCCGAGTTCGAGCAACTCCTCCTGCTCGCTGGGGTCGAGCAGGCGCGGGGTGAAACCGCCGCGGTACAGCGCGGGCCAGAACCGGTTCCCCGGCCTGGCGAAGTGCAGGCCGAGCGCGCCGGAGTAGAGGCCGGGGTTGATCCCGCAGAACAGCACGTCCAGATCCGGTGCGATGACGTCGTCGATGGTCCTGCCGTAGGCGGCGGCCAGCTCGTCCTTGGTCGGTTTCGTCCTCACCCGGCCAGTTTCCGGCACGCTGGCGGGTATGGGCGAAGGGGCGTTCACGGTCGACGGCTGTCCGGTGGAGGCGTACCGGCTGCTGCCGCCCGCCGGCGAGCCCGGGATCGTGCACGAGACGGTCGCGGAGGGCGCCTCGATCCTGGAGCTCGGCAGCGGCGTCGGGCGGGTCACGCACGCGCTGCTGGACCTGGGGCATCCGGTGGTCGCGGTGGACGATTCACCGGAGATGCTCGCCCATGTCCGCGCCGAAAAGGTGTGTTCGAAGATCGAGGAGCTGCGGCTCGATCGGGTCTTCGACGTGGTGCTGCTCGGCAGCCATCTGGTCAACACCGCCGCCGACGCCGATCGCGCGGCCTTCCTGGCCACCGCCCGCGCGCATCTCGCGCCCGGTGGGCGGGTGCTCGTCGAGTGGCATCCGCCGGAGTGGTTCGAGTCGGTCCGCGACGCGCGGGGCGGCAGGCTCGGCGAGGTCGATGTCCGGCTCGAACAGGTCGTCCACCAGGGAGATCTGCTGTCGGCGGTCGTCCGATACTCGGCCGGGGGCCGCTCGTGGACGCAGGCCTTCACCTGCCGCCGGCTGGAACTCCCGGCACTGGAGGCCGCGCTCGCCGAGGCCGGGCTGGTCTTCGAGCGCTGGTGCACCGGAGGCCGGACGTGGTTCGCGGCCGTCCCCGCGTGATCCACGGCACCCACTTTCGTCGCAAGGGGTGGCCAAGTCACCACGACGTGCGTACTGTTTGTGATCTCGCACACAAGGTCGTATTCGAGGAGGCGTCTTGCAGTTCTCGCTCATCCTCGGCGTGGTCGCGTTGATCTTCGTGGTGGCGACCGTGCTGGTGATCGCGGAAGACCGGCGGTCCGCGCGGCGCGCGGCCCAGCGACGGCAGGCGAGGCTAGCGGATCTGGGCGAGGTCGACCCGCTCGCGGCGCGGAAGCTGAAGCTCGACCGTTGACGGAACGGGCTTCCGCACGAGGCTGAGCAGCAGCGCCCCGGCGATCCAGCCGAGCATCGCGCCGCCGGTGTTGTTGAGCAGATCGTCGACGTCGAAGATCCGGTACACGTAGGGCGCGGTGCCGAAGTTCGCGGTGAGCTGCGTGATCTCGATCAGCAGCGAAGCGGCGAGACCGATCAGCGTCGTGCCGATGAGGCCGCGCTTCCAGAGCGTCCTGGCGAAGAACCCGAGCGGCACGAACAGCAGCACGTTCATGGTGGCCTGCTGGAAAGTCTGCGTGGTGAACCAGTCGGCGGCGGGCAGCCCGTGCTTGAGCAGTTCGGTGTGGATGTCGGCGATCCACTGGAACGGGTTCAGCTGCACGGTCTGGCTCAGCGGTTTGACGCCGGGGCCGGGCATCGGCAGGAAGGTCACCGCCAGCGTCATGCTGCCGTAGAGCAGCACGGCGGCCATGGTCAGAACCGGACGAAGGCGCACCCGGCCGTGCCGCGAATGCAGGATGATCAGCTGCGGGATCAGCGCCGTCGCCCAGAGTGCGAAGAAGCCGATCAAGCCGTACTGCAGGGCGGTGACCTGTGCGTTCGTCATGCCGTTGACGTTATGGATCCGGCAGGCCCCGCCACTTCGGTCGAAGGGCCGCGACAGCCGGGACGGGATCGGCCGAGTGGCCGACCCCGATCTTGGCCGATCGGCGATATTCGTTCCGCGCTTCGCCCGCCGACATGGGAGTCTGCCCGGATGCTGCTCGTTCGACGGCTCACTCCCGCGGACCTCGACGTCTTCCGCGAGATCCGCCTGCGCGCCTTGATGGACACCCCCGAGAACTACGGCTCGATCGCCGCGGCCGAGCGGGCGCAGTCCGACGAGGAATGGCTCGCGAAGCTGGCGGGTGACGCCTGGTTCGCGGCGTTCGACGAAGACCGTCCGGTGGGCCTCGTCGCCGGGCGGGCGCGTGACGACGGCTGGATCCTCTATTCGATGTGGGTCGCGCCCGAAACGCGCGGTCGCGGGCTGGCCACGAAGCTGATGGATGAGGTGCGGTCGGCCGCCGAGGCCGACGGCGCGCGTGAAGTGTGGTTGCACGTCGCGGAGGACAACGACCGGGCGCGGCGGCTGTATTTGAAACTCGGGTTCATCGCGACGGGCGAACTGGAGCCGATGCCGAACGACGTCACCCGTCGGCGCGAACGCCTTTATTTACCTGTTACCGGAGGTAGCAGGTAAATAGCTTAATCTCGCGGGATGGACAACGTCGTCTTCGACCGCGCGGGTAAGGGTGAGCCGTTGGTGCTGATCCACGGGGTCGGCCACCGGCGCCAAGCCTGGTCGCCCGTGCTCGGCCTGCTCACCCCGCACCGCGACGTCATCACCGTCGACCTGCCCGGCTTCGGCGAATCCGCACCGCACTCCGGCGGGTACGGCGTCGAGGCCGCTGTCGAGATGTTCGCGAAGTTCTTCGGCGAACTCGGCCTCGGCAAACCGCACGTCGCGGGCAACTCGCTCGGCGGCCTGCTCTCGCTCGCGCTCGGGGAAGCGGGTCTCGTCCGCAGCGTGACGGCGTTGTCCCCGGCCGGGTTGTGGACGCCGCGGCAGCAGCGATACGCGCTGAGCATGCTGCGCACCCACCGACTGCTGGCCGAGCGCATCCCCGAACGCACCGCCCGGCGCCTCGCCGCGACACCGGCGGGCCGGTCGATGCTGACCGGCATGATCGTCGGCCGCCCGGACCGGCTCACCACGCAGGTCGTGCTGGAGGACATCCGCGCGCTCGCCGGCTGCCCCGGCTTCCGGCCGACGCTGGCGCAGGCCCGCGGCGGCTTCCGGTTCGACGGCGTCGTCCAGGACGTCCCGGTGACCATCGCGTGGGCGGAACGCGATCGCATCCTCGCCCGTCCGAAGGCCGCAGAGCTGCGCCGCATCGCGCCGAAGGCCGAGCTGCTGGTGTTGCGCGGCTGCGGGCACGTGCCGATGAACGACGAGCCCGAGCTGGTGGCGCGGGTACTTCTGAACGGTTCACGCGCCATGTGACGTTTGCCTATCGTCCGACTATTTCCTCTGGTGATCGTCAAACTCGCCAGGCAGACTCCTCCGCCGTGCGCCCGATGGGGACGTTCGGGCGCGAATCGGAGGAAGAATGAAGCTCTCTACCCGGCTGGCCGTCGTCACCGGTGCCGCGCTGACCGCGCTGGCCGCTGTCGCCGCGCCCGCGTCCGCCGCGTCGGCGACCACCGACGTCCGGATCATCACGTTCAACGACCTGCACGGCAACCTCGAACCGCCGTCCGGTTCGAGCGGCAGGGTCACGCTGCCCGGCGGCGGGACCGTCAACGCGGGCGGTGCCGCCTACCTCGCGACGCACCTGAAGAAGCTCCGCGGCGAAGCGGCCAACTCGGTTGTCCTCTCGGCCGGTGACAGCATCGGCGCGTCGCCGGTGATCTCGGCGTTGTTCCACGACGAGCCGACCGTCGAACTGCTGAACCAGCTCGGCGTGCGGGCTTCCGTGGTCGGCAACCACGAATTCGACGAGGGGCTGAAGGAGCTCCGCCGGATGCAGCACGGCGGCTGCCACGAAACCGACGGCTGCCAGTTCCGGAAGTCCTTCAAGGGCGCGAACTTCCCCTTCCTCGGGTCCAATGTGTACTACGAGAACGGCATCCCGGCTTTGCTGCCGTTCAGCATCGAGTTCTCCGGCGGTGTCCCGATCGGCGTCATCGGCGCGACGCTGAAGGATCTGCCGCAGGTCGTCACCCCGGAGGCGATCAAGGGCCTGAAGTTCGGCGAAGAGGTCGAGGCGATCGACCGCACCGCGAAGCTGCTCGACCTCTTCGGCGTCAAGGCGCAGGTCGTGCTGCTGCACCAGGGCGACAACTCCGAGACCGCCGGTCCGGACGAATGCAAGGTCAAGCCGGGCGCGGCGACCGCGATCGCGCGGCAGGTGACGTCCAAAGTGGACGCCATCTTCACCGGGCACAGCCACCAGCAGTACAACTGCGCGCTCGCCGACCCCGACGGCAAACCCCGCCCGGTGATCCAGGGCGCGTCGTTCGGCCGCCTGCTTTCGGTCGTCGACCTGAAGATCGACCGCCGGACCCGCGACGTCGTGCGTGACGAGACCAAGGCGCACAACCAGATCGTCACCCGCGACGTCACGCCCGACCGCGCCGTGCAGGACCTGATCGACGAGGCGAAGACCAAGGCCGCGCCGATCGCGAACAAGGCCGTCGGCACGATCACCGCCGACCTGGTCGCCAAGGGCGCGGCCTCCGGTGAGTCCCCGCTGGGCGACGTCATCGCCGACGCCCAGCTCGAGGCCACGCAGTCGAACGGCGCGCAGATCGCCATGACGAACCCGGGCGGCATCCGCACGGACTTCACCCACCTGTCCTCGCCCGCCGGCGAAGGCGACGGCGTGGTGACCTACGGCGAGGCGTTCGCCGTGCAACCGTTCGCGAACATCATGCAGACGATCACGCTCACCGGGGCGGACCTGAAGAACGTGCTCGAACAGCAGTGGCAGGCCAACGGTGTCGTGCGGATCCTGCAGATCTCGAGGTCGCTGAAGTACTCGTACTCGGCGTCGGCCGCCCAGGGTGCGCGTATCTCGAACCTGACGCTCAACGGCACGCCGATCGACCCGGCGGCGTCGTACCGCGTCTCGGTGAACAACTTCCTCGCCGCCGGCGGGGACGGCTTCACCGAGTTCACCAAGGGGACCAATCTTTCAGGTGGTCCGGTGGACCTGGACGCGCTGATCGCGTACTTCGGGGCGCACCCGGGCATCGCGCCGCCCGCCGCGGACCGGATCACCGTGCTGCCGTAGCTCCCGCGAGTGCCATGAACGGTCCGTTCCTTGCAAATTTCGCAAGGAACGGACCGTTCCTTGCGTCTACAGGGGTGGTTTTGTCAGTGACCCAGGGCACAATGGCCGCCATGACGACCTGGGAAGAAGTCGTGGCACTGGCGGGCAGGCTGCCGGAGGTCGAGGAGTCCACTTCGTACCGCACGCCGTCGCTCAAGGTCGCGGGCAAGAGCTTTGCCCGCCTGCGCACCGAGGCCGAGGGCGGGCTGATGCTGCTGTGCGAGCACGCGGAGAAGGAGGCACTGCTGGCCTCCGGCGACCCCGCGTACTTCACCACGCCGCATTACGACGGCTACGGCGCGATCCTCGTCGATCTGGAGAAGGTCGAGAAGACGCAGCTGCGTGAGCTCATCGAAGAAGCCTGGCGGATGAAGGCACCCGCCAGGCTCACGAAAGGACTGAACGACTAGCGGAGTTCCCCTTTGAGCAGGCTCATCAGGTACTCGTCGTGCCACTGGCCGTTCTGGCCGCGGAACGACTGCCGATGCCTGCCGTCCACCTGGAACCCGAGCTTCTTGTAGACGTGGATCGCGGCCTCGTTGTCGACCACCACCCACAGCGCGATCAGGTGCAGCCGCATCATGTCGAAGCCGTAGCGGCAGAGCGTGCGCATGGCGTCGGTGCCGTAGCCGCCGCCCCAGTGGTCCTTCTCGCCGAGATAGATGTCGAGCTCGGCGCGGCCCCCTTCCGGCGTGGCGTCGCGCAGCGTGCAGGTGCCGATCAACGTGCCGACGGCGAGGCTCTCGATCGCGAAGTCCACTTGGCTGAAGCTGTTGGGCTTCCGGCGGGCGAAGCGCTCGCGGATCTGGGCGAGGGATTCCGGATGGTCCGCGGACAGCCAGCGGGTGACCTCCGGGTCGTTGTGCCAGCGCCACAGCGTGTCCGCGTCCTCGGGTTCCAGCGGCCGCAAGCGGATCAGTTCACCGGTCAGCATCGTCCATCCCAAGATCGGTATCCGGACTTTCCAGACTATTGGGCGACACCCGCGAGCAGCCACCGCTTAACGGGGACTTCCAGCAGCACCCTGGCACCGAACGGCTCGATCTTCTCGCCTGCCGCCCAGCCGTCGTACTTCGCCGCCAACGCCGCGAGAACGTCTTCGCGGAGAGCCCCGCGATGGACGCGTGCCACGCCTTCGGCGACAGCGGGGGCGTCGCCGTCTTCCAGCGCGAGGCTGACGCGCGGATCGGTGCCGATGTTGCGCACCTTCACGTTCCGCTCGCCGCTGCCGATCCAGAAGACGTCGTCGAGATATACGAACCACACCGGCGTGACGTGCGGCGAACCGTCCGCGCGGAGCGTGCACAACCACGTGTTGCGCTCCCGCGCGAGACGTTCGATAAGCGATTGATCACGTTTCACCTGGTCAGCCTGCCCGAAAGCTAGGGTGCCGGGCGTATGAAGGTCCACCAGTACTGCTACTTCGCCTTGAAGAGCGAAACCGTGTCCGCCGGGGAGATCACCGCGCGGCTCGGCATGGCGCCCGACGAGGTACTGGTGCTGGGTTCGCGGTCCGCCGAACACCGCTTGCCGCGGATGCACGCCTGGAAGGTGACGCATCGCGGTTCGGAACCGGTCGACGACCAGATCGAGAGCGTGATCGGCAGGCTCGCCCCGGTCCGCCCGGGGATCCGGAAACTGGTGGACGAAGGAGCGAGCGCGGTGCTGCAAGTGGTGCGCTACTTCCACCACCGCGACGGCGGCGAGGAATTCGGCTGGCACCTCTCGCCCGCCGTGCTCGCGTTCCTCACCGAAGCCGCCGCCGCGCTCGACGTCGACGAGTACGACCTCAGCGAATGATCCGCCCCGCGGTCGAAGCCGACCTACCCGCGTTGCTCGCGCTGTACGCGGAACTGCATCCGGACGATCCACCGTTGCCCGTCGAGCGAGGACTCGCCATCTGGCGGCGAATCGAGAATCAGCAGGGGCGCACGATCCTGGTGGCCGAGACCGGCGGCGTGGTCACCGGCACGACCGACTGCTCGGTCCTCCACAACCTCACTCGCGGTGGACGGCCGTTCATGCTGGTGGAGAACGTGGTCGTGGCGGCTTCGTGGCGCAGGACCGGTGTGGCCTCGCGGTTGTTCGAAGCGGTGATCGACCTCGCCGTGCGGGAAGACTGCTACAAGGTGCAGCTGATCTCCCGTTCCGACCGCGTCGACGCGCACTCCTTCTACGAGTCGTGCGGATTCGAAGCCCTGGCGGAGGGCTACCGTCGGTACTTCCGCTGAGCCGGTGCGCGGCGGGATCGCCGGAGATGGTGGGATGGGGCCCCACAGCCGGACAACCCCGTTGGGAGCCCAGCATGTCGAGCGAGAACTGGCCGCTGCGTCAGGATCCCGAATCGCCGGTGATCATCTCCCGGTCGCTGGTGGACGATCCGTCGAACCTCGCGTTCGTCGTGCTGGACGACGACGGTGACTGGTTCATCAGCGACGGCAACGAGTTCTCCGAGGACATGGACCTCAACCGCGACGCGTTCGGTGCGCTGCCGCTGCGGGAAGCGGTGGAGCTCATCCCCGAACTCGTCGCGCTCGCCGGCCTCCCCACCGGCATGGCCGCCGACTGGGACCAGGAACGGCGCACGTGGCTGCTGAGCTCTGTCGCCGATTCGGATGACGACGAGGAAGACCTCTTGGTGCGCGCCGCCCGCCTCGCCGCGTGGACGCATCCGGGCTCGCCGCTGGAAGAAGTCCAGGTGAGCACCGAACTCGCCGAGATCTCCGCCGACCCCGCCGCCCCGGCCCGCGCCGTGCGCCAGGTCGTGCGCGAGGCCGACGGCAGCTGGCTGCTCGTCGGCTTCGAGGTGCCGGAGAACGAGGATTTCGAGGTCGAAGCCCTCGAAATGGAGCACGCCGTCACCCTGTACCCGGACGTCGCGCTGGTGCTGAGCGCCGCGCCCGGCCAGGTCTACGACCGGCCGAGCGCCGATGCCCCTTGGGAACTCGTCGAAGGCTAGAGGCAGCGAAGCCAGACGGCGTGGCGCCACGACATCCCGTCGGCTTGGACATCGACAACTCCGAGGCGGACATGGGTGGCGGCCATGGTGTTCGTGCCGACGCAGGTAGGCCCTGATGAACCATCACGCCAGAGGTTGTCGGCGCTGGTCCACCGGGCGCCCGCCAGGATGAAGCCGTCGCCCTTCGAGTTGCCGTCGGGTGTCTCGGTGAGCCAGACCGTGTTTCCGGCCGAGTTCGGCCACGCCCAGCCTTCGACGGTGGTTGGCCGGACGTCGCGGTTCAGCAGCCAGGTCGCCGTGACGGCGACCGCTACTCCGGCGACTATCGCTGTGGTCGCGCGTCTCTTGACCTTCTCGTTCACGGCTCTCCCCATGGTCTTCAGCCGAAGTCGCAGTACATGACGTGCAGCCCGATGCGCCCCAGCGTCGGATGCTCGAACGCGCCCGGCACCGTCCCGACGATCTTGAACCCGAGCCGCTCGTAGACCCGGATCCCGGCGACGTTCGATTCGGCGACCGCGTTGAACTGCATACCCGCGAAACCCTGTTCCTTGGCCCATTCCAGGACATGCGCGCACAGCGCACTGCCGACACCCTTGCCGCGCAAGTCCTTGTCCACCATGAAACTGGCCGTCGCGATATGCGACCCAGGTCCGCCGTGGTTCGGACCGGTCTTGGCCGTGCCGAGCACGCGACCGTCCTCGACCGCCACCACTGTCCGGCCCGGCGGCGTCTGCACCCAGGTCCCGCGAGCAGCTTCTTCAGTGAGGTTCGGGTCGTAGGTGTACGTGTCCGCCGCCCGCACGACTTCACGCACGATCGGCCAGATCTGTACCCAGTCGTCTTCGGTGAACTCCCGGATCTCCATGTCCGGCACCGTAGTCAAAAACCGGCCCGGCGGTTCCGGTGCCATCGCCAGGCGAAGCCGGAACCCAAGACCAGTCCGGCCCCGGTCAAGGCCGCGCCGATCCCAACCTCCGTCGAGCGGGATTCCCGCTCGACCCGCGTTCCCGGCGGCAATCCGGCCGCGATCCCGTCGATCCTGGCCTGGACCGACCGGTGGTCGAAGACGCTCAGATCGCCATCCTCCGCCAACGTGGTCAGCCAACGGCGAACCTCGTCGTTCTGCTCAGCGGAGAAACCGGGAAACTCCACTGCGGACGTCCGGAGCAGCCCAGGACCCATGCACCTCAACGGCTCGCCGGTGGACGCGTCGAGATACTGCCCGGTCGCCCCGCATTCCTCGCCCGCCTTGGCGAACACGACGGTGTACGGCCCCGGCCCGCTGCCCGCGTTCAAGCCGATGAGGAGGAAGACCACGCCGACCAGCACCAGCGGGAGGATCAGCGCCGCCAACAGACCGGTCAACACGACGGCCGCCGTACTGTCGCTCGACATTCTCCGCACGCTTCGGAAGGTAACAGCGGGGTTGGGGAGGAGTCCCGAACCGATCGGCGCATGCCCTGACTGAGACAGGATGACGGTATGACGACTGGCGAAAGCCCGAGACCGGCTTCGCCTCGCGAGGAGGCTCGCCGCCTTCTCCGCGGTCCTCGATGAGCGGCTATCCGTTGCGTTGGCAGCGCTCAGGCGGCTGGCTGCTGGGCAACCGCGTCGCCGTTTTCGCACCGTCGGCGTGTTCGACGGTGAACCCGATCTCGGCCGGTCTTGCACGCAAACAGCCCGTCAGGAACGCGAATGACGACGGTCTGAGCGGCAGACCCGTACCGATCGGCTGATGGCCCAGCCGGAAGATTGATCTGCCAAAGCGAAAGCCCCAGGTCTAAAGTGGACATCCATTGACCTGGGGCTTTCGCATGAGAGCGGATGACGGGAATCGAACCCGCGTATTCAGCTTGGGAACCAGGGTGATCATGCTGGAAAGTGGCTCTGACCTGGGGATGAGCCTGTCTTGCTGTGCCCGCCGTCGACCTTGGTTGACCGGCCTTAATGGCACGCTAATGGCATGACCTGGGCTCCGCCCACACCCCCCGTCATCCCGATACGAAGCCAGCACGCGGACGGTAGTGCCGGGTCAAGGTACGCTTTCCCGCCTTGACGCGGTGCTACCGGCCGTAGTCATGATCCGGCTTCGGGGTGGCGGCTCTAGCGTTCGGACAGCTTGTGGCTGAGCTTGTCCATGGCGTCGGCGAGGTCAGCTGCTCCTCGGAGGGTGATCGACTCGTCTTGCATGTGTTTCAGCTGGTGATACACCGCCAAGATGCCCTCAACGCCGGCCAGCTGGATCGGGTCCGCGTTGTCCCGGCCCTGTTCGAGTGCTTCGCGTGCTGCGGCGGCGTGTGCTTCTGCTGCGGAGCGGTCTGAAGTCGGCATGAGGTCGACCCTGCCAGCGGTGCTGGACTGCGTAACTAGGCCGATGAGCTGATCGCCGTCAGCGGCGGCGCGCTGTGCGGTCTATCGGTCCGGCGAGCCCACCCGGCGGGCGGCGGCCGGAGCGGAGCGGCAGGCCGACCGTCCCGCGTGCGGGTGGGTCGCCGAACGGGAGGTGACGTGCGCGCCGCCGCTGACGGCGCCTTGATCCCATAGAGCCAAGTTCGGCAGCATAACTAGCTAGCTACTGCATCACTAGAAACGTTCTTTCGAATTCTCTTTGCGGGTAGCTCTACTTGCACTGCATTTGACAGCCTGGCCGCGACGAACGGACGAATATTGAGCCACTGCGCATCGCCAAGGTTTTGTGCCGCGCGCAACTTGCGAGGTTTCAATCCGAGAGCACGTAATACTGCTTCTCCGGCAGCTCTTGCTAATGGCGGAGGAACACTGTTTCCAACTTGCCTGTGACCATGCCAATTGGTAGCTGCCAAACGAAACCAGTCTGGATAACCATGTATTCGAGCTGCTTCTCGCACGGTAATGACGCGTGGAATAATCGGATGAATGGGCCTCGGTGACGTGTGTGCACCGCGCTCACTGCCGGTTCCAGCTCGCAAAGTCCTGGCAGGTAGATCTAACGCAAGTCGAAATAGTCGACTGACAGGTTCTTCAGTCCCCTGCGCGGTGGCCGCGAAACGTCTTATGCTCTCGGGCCCATGTACCGTTCGAAGGGAGTTTGTGAGGAGATTAATATTCGAAGTCCTGGGCCGCCCGAAGTAGTCTTGCTTGTCAACTCCCGAAAGAATTCGTGCATAACTAGAAGTCGCTGAAAGTCTGCGCAAACGATCTCGCTGCTCTATTTCTACCCAGTCGAGTCGAAGTAGCTCGTCGTAACTCTCGATTTCAGGGAGACCTTCAAGCGCGTTAGATACAGTTGGCAGCTTCTCTTTCCAGCTCGACGTAAGGGGGCTTGGGCTGCCATCAAGAATTCCGACTATTACGACACGCTTACGAACCTGGGCGACACCAAATTGGTTGGCGTCAACCCAGCCTTCGGTTCCACCCAGTTGGTAACCAGCCCTTTTTAGCTTTGCGAAGACTTTCTTCCTGAAATCGGAAAACCTTGGCTCAAGCAGGCCGGGAACGTTTTCTAGAACGAACGCTCTTGGCTTGATCTCCCTGACTAGTCGCGCAAACTCCAGAAGGAGGTCATTGCGATCGTCTTCTTCATCCCGACGCCCAATGCTGGAAAATCCCTGACATGATGGACCGCCGATTAGGACATCGATCTTCGGCGGCGCGTTGCTTGGCCGTCGAAGTCGGCGCATGCCTTTCTGGGCGGCGGAGAGTACGTCCGCGGCAGACAGGCTGCGAACATCGCGACACAGCACTTCACACTCTGGAAAGTTGAACCTGTGAACCATCGCGTGTATCGGGTCATACTCAACCGCGGCTACGACATCGAAGCCAGCTTGCTCGAATCCAAGGCTGAGTCCTCCTGCACCCGCAAAGAGGTCGACCGCTACCGGCCTCATCGCTCCCGAGCCCACCCGATCGCCTTCCTAAATCCGCAGGTCACAGCACTTCTGTGATCACGGTTGACGATCGCACACCGGTCCCCGTAGACCAAGCCGCCACGCGGAGCAAATTGTGCTGTTCCAAAGTGTGACGCCGAGTGGCAGCATAGACCATGCTGTCACATGAGGGAGGGTGAGGTGAGTATGGCTGCGTCCCATGCGGACCCATACAGGGTCGAGGCCAACGCTGACAAGGCTCTGTTCGTGTCAATGCTCATCAAGGACATTGAGCTACAGCCGGCTGTTCTAGATCTCGTCGATAACTCTGTCGACAGCGCCAGGTCGGTATCTCCCGAAGACTTATCGAAATTTGAGATTGACCTAGAAGTCAGTGGTGACCATTTTATCGTAAAAGATAATTGTGGCGGTATTGATCTCGAAACGGCGCGAAACTACGCCTTTCGATTCGGTCGCCCAAAGGAGTATGCGGGAGTCCCTGGCTCCGTTGGTCAGTTCGGTGTCGGCATGAAGCGCGCCTTGTTCAAGCTCGGCAGGAAATTTGAAGTAGAATCCCGCAGTAAAAACAGCTATTTTCAGCTGTCGGTGGACGTCGAAAAATGGGCCCTCGATACTGCTAATGACTGGCATTTCACAATGACTGAAGTTGACGATAAATATGACCCCGCTACCGAGGGTACTGGAACGATAGTCAAGGTCTCCAACCTTCATGGTAACGTTATTGAAGACTTCTCGTCAGCTCTAATTCTAGGGCAACTTCGCGAACAACTTCGTCTTCGCCACCAGGGTGTGCTGCAACAAGGTTTAACGATTCGACTCAATGGAGAGAAGCTTCGCGGGTTGGCGCCATCGCTACTTTCGGGTCCCGGATTTTCTCCCTTCAATAAAAAGATTACAATACCGGCAGGCGAAGACGACGTGCATGTCACAATTGTTGCTGGAATTGTCGCTCGCAGCGTTGAGGATCTCGCTGATGACGGCGAAGCGGAGGCATTTAGCGGCAACAAGGATAACAAAGAGGCTGGCTGGTGGGTTTTCTGCAACGATCGACTGCTGATTTACGCTGACCGAACCTCAACGACCGGGTGGGGGGCAAGTGGGCCTGCATATCACCCTCAGTATCGGGAGTTTCGCGGGTATGTTTACTTCGAATCCCGTAATACTTCCTTGCTGCCTTGGAATACCACCAAGACCGGTGTAGACCAGGACTCAAAGATTTGGCGTCAAGTTCTCGGTGAGATGAAGAGTGCCCTCTCGGAAGTGCTGTCTGTAATCAGTCGCATTAAATCCGAGAAGCGAGACGGATCAACTGACGAAGATAAGCCTGTGTCGCGAGCCGCTGACGACGCCAAGCCGACGCCGATCCGCAAACTGCCGTTGTCGCCCAGAATGATCTCTCCTCCCCTTCGGTCAGCCAAGCGTCCCTTGCCGCGTAAGACGACGCAGAAGGTTCAGTATGATGTCGACTATCAGCGATATCGGGACGTCCGACAGGTGCTCGGTGTCTCTTCGACGGCCGAAGTCGGAAGGCGCACGTTTGACTACTTCTACGACCGCGAAGTAGAGGAATGATGCCTGCTATTAAGTCTTACGAGGCTCGTCCTGCAAAGGCAATAACCAGAAAGATACTGGTTGAACTCTTGCGGCACCTAAAGCCACTTGCGCCGTTGTCAAAATTTCAGTATGTCGGGTTTGGTGCTTTAGAGTTTCTCGACTTCGAGATTATACATCGAAGTCTTGGCATTGACCGCATGATTAGCATTGAAGGCGACGTGGATAAAGTTGAGCGATACACTTGGAATAGACCTTTCAAGGGTATCGATGTACTTCCTGGGCGCACTTCAGTCGTTCTGCCGTCTCTCGACTGGTCTGGTCTTTCCATAGTGTGGCTAGACTATGTCAGCACTCTTGATTCGGAAGTCTTGATGGATGTCGAGCTGATAAGTCGAAAACTCCGGCCTGGCAGCGTACTGGCGGTCACAATTAATGCCCATCCGCAAAAACTGGACTCACGAGTCGCAGCGTTAGAGGCATTCGTTGGACCGGAAAGGGTTCCGCCGGGGGTTAACGATAGCAAGCTTGGCGGGTGGGGCCTGGCGGACGTGCAACGTCAGATCTTAAGCTCTTCAATAACGTCGACTATAAGTAACCGTACGGATGAAGCTAGCTGGCATCAACTTTTGAATATCTATTATCAAGATAGCGCTAAGATGCAGCTCTTGGTTGGCATTGTTGGAGGTGTCAGCATGGACAGTATGATTAAGATCTGCAAATTTGAAGATCTCGCCGAATATCGGGATTCTGAAGCTGCGTTGACAATAAAGGTTCCGCTATTGACAAATCGTGAGCAGGATTGGATAAATCAAAGGGTTGCGGATGGCGTATATGAATCGGGTTGTCAAATTCCAGGTGTACCAAAAAGCGATGTGGACGACTATAGGCAAATATACAGATGGCTGGAATCGACGGCATAGACTGCTTGTCGAATCTTCATTACTTAGGCTTCAGTGACCTATCGTGCTGGGAATCGTCAAAGTAGTCGCTCTTGAAAGCCCAATCTCACTAGCCGGTCATAGGCCTTGGCTACCTCGATTGGAACGTCTTGAGGGGTAGCAAAGCCGCGTTGGGCGTAGACGCTGATGCGCTGGGTGTCACCGACGAGCATGTTGATGACGCGGTCTACGTCGCCGATGCTCTCGATGTACTCGTCTAGCGGAAGCGGTCGGGAAGCGCAGATAACGTCCACTTCGGGCCAGAGCTTCTTACAGGTCGCGTATGCGCGTCGCTGCTGGTACGGCCGCGAGATGAGGATGACCGACCCGACCTCGATGCCGCGTGACTCCAGCAGCTTCCGGGTGAGCGTGATGTTGTCCCCGGTGTTCCGCGCCTCGGGTTCGACCAGGATGGCGTCATCGGGTACGCCCAGCTCAAGCGCGTGTTCGCGGTAGTGCACTGCCTCGCCGCGCGGGAAGCGTTCGACAGTCGTCGGCGCGTTGGCCCCAGTGAAGACGATGAGCGGGAACATGCCAGCGTGGAACAGTTCCGCGGTGAAGGTCGCGACCCCGAGATCGTGACTGCCAAGTCCGATCCCGACGTCGGCGGGCCGGAGTTCGTGGTGCATGTCGTGGTAGTCCCAGAGTGTTTGGACGTCGGCGCGGAGTTCGTCCCGCAGGGTGGTCGAACGCTCGGGCATCTGGGTCTCCGGGGTCAGTCGGGGATCTTGAAAGTGTAGGTCCAGGAGAAGCGGCTTGCGGCGTGCACGCCACGTGCGAACTCGACCACGCGGCCGTCATCGGTATAGGTGCGTCGTTGCAACACCATGACGGGTTCGCCTGCGGGGAGTTCGAGCTGCTCGGCCTCGTCGGGTGTCGGCATCCTGGCGTAGAAGGTCTCGGTCATGGTGTCCGGCTCAAGACCTTGCAAGGTGAGGACCAGGAACCCGCCACCTCGTCCCGCTGGACCGGGGGTCGCGTCAACGATGGGGGTGCCTTCGACGTCGGCGGGCCGGTAGTAGCTCGTCAGCATGTGGGTGGGCTGGCCGGCGTCCTTGACCAGTCGTGCCCGCTCGTAGACCGGTGATCCGACCATGACGCCGAGAGCGTCGGCGACTTCTCGGTCAGCTTCGACCTTGGCGACGGTCTGCGTCTGGTCGGTCGGCTTCCAGTCTCGACCGGAGGCTTCGCGGTCTGCGACGAAGGCGACGGTATCGCCGTACTTCCACTTGCTCTTCGCGTACCGGTCTTTGCCCAAGCGCTTCATGGGCGGCCGAGCTCGGACGACGGTCCCGCGTCTCCTGATCGGCGTGACCAGCCCTTCGGCTTCGAGGACTCCGACGGCCTTGCGGACGGTGTTGACGTTGACGTCGTACTCGTCGGCAAGCTCGTCTTGCTTGGGCAGCGTGGTGTCCGGGGCGTAGTCGCCCCGCTGGATCGCGTCTCGCAGGATCGCGGCCAGCTCGCGGTAGCCAGTGCCCACCTGGTCCTCCTTCGTCGGTCGATAACGCTAGCGGTATCACCCCATCATGGTCTACGGAGCCCGATAGAGATAGTTCTATTGACAACTCGCGCAACGGAGCGCTTAATAGAACTACCTCTAACAGGTGCAAGCCCGCTAGGGCTCCAGAGACGACAGGAGACAGACGACATGGCGATCGCCAAGGGGCACCGTTTCGAGATCGACTTTGATGCCGCGTTCCCGCTGGGGCTGGTGATGGTCGGAGAGGTCGCGCCGGACAACGAGTACCAGTCGCGGGAAGACCGCTCCGCAGGCCGACCTGTTCGTCAGCGGGTCGACGAAGTGACGGGCAAGCGGCAGTGGAAGGCCACGGTCACCGACCCGAGCGAGACCAACTCCAAGCGTGCGTCTTATGACGTCACGTTCCTGGCCGATGTGCAGCCAGTGCCGACGACGTCGGAGGTGCTGCCGGGGATGCGGCCGATCGAGCTGGAGGGTCTGACGGCAGAGCCGAAGGTGGCTGGTCAGGGCGAGTTCAGGTACCAGTCCTACGTATTCCGCGCGACCGGTTTCAAGGCTGTCGCATCGGGTGGCGCATCCAAGTCAGGCCGTGCCTCCAACACTGCCGAGTCCACGCCCAAGGCGGCGTGATGACGGGCCGGGTGCCTGGCAGTCAGGGCGTGGCCGTGGTTCCACCGCACCTGGTCCAGAGCTGGGAGGCGGCGTATCGCCACTACGGCGCGATGACGCAGCGGAGCGCGCAAGGCGGGGACGCCCTGGTGGCGCATGACATGGCCGTCGCTTCCTTCGCGGTGGCCTCGGCGTGGCGGGAGCTGGCAACGCAGGGCCAGTTGCCGTGGTGGGTGCTGGCTGCGGTGACGGCGGCGGCTGAGGGGTTCGAGGAGAACGCGCGGTCGTGGGAGGTACGCGCTTATAGCGAGGGAGGACAGGTTCGTGGCGTTCAACGCGATGTGGAAGCCGGGACGGCGGGCGGTCGCGGGGATGCAGGGCAATGGTTCGGCGAACCCGGCGCTGGTGATCTATCTGGATCCGGACAGTTTGGCGATCCTGCCGCCGTCCGACCCGGCCGCGTGGCCGGAGTTCATCCGGCTCCTTCGTCAAATCCGCGACAGCGCGGACGAACTGGCCGTCTTCCTCGACAAGCACAAGGCGGTGCGTGATGACGACACCGGGCCGGAATGAGCCACAGACGCTGAAGGATGCGCACCTGGTCGCCTCGGCTCATCGTCCGAAGCCGGGGTCGAATCTGACGGCCTGGTTGAAGTTCCATCAGGCCAATGCCCGCATGTACCGCGCGGTGTCCGATGTGGACCGAGGGCATCACCACGAACTTCGTTACTGGGTGGGTTATGAGGAGCGGAAGGCGGAGGAGGTGGCCGCGCAGATTCAGAAGAACAAGTCGGAAGCTAGCTGAGAACTGAATAGCTGTAGGGAAAACGTGCGTGGGGACGTGCGGCGTACAAACACGTCCTCACGCGCTTCCCGAGTCTCGTAAGGCGCAGAACCGGTACCTGGCCTAGGAAACCTCGCCGGTCCTGCGCTGTCCACAACCACTGGGAAGTGAACAATGACAACGCTAAACGATGGCAACAAGCGACCGCTAGACGGGGTCACCCGAACGCGCTGCACAGTCTGTAAGCGGTTCGCCAAGCTCCTGCCCGGCGAAACGGAATGCGCTCCCTGCCGGGGAATGCTGCCGCTGGACCTGACCGGCGGTGGTCGCCGATGAACACGAACGTGATCGGTTTTCTTCTCGTCGGTGGCGGGGTGCTGGGTGTGGTGGTGTGGCTGCTGCACAAGCTCGGCCGCGCGCTCGCCACGATCGCGGAAGTCCTCGCCGCCGCTGCGGTGGTCTTCATCGCCTTGTGGTCGGCCGTAAAACTGTTGGGGTGGCTAGGAAAGCAGATCATCACGCACTGGCGGACCAGTCTCGGCGTGATCGCTGTGGCGGCTTGGTGGCAGTGGCTCGGCTGGCCGTCGCTGGCTATCACGGCGGGTTCGGTCGGTGTGGTGCTGGTGGTGTGGCGGCTGCTCGACGTGGTGTCGTTCGACCGGTGCTGTGGCCGGTTCCTGCGGGCGTGGTGGCTGCACTGGTTCACCTACGCCCGGAAACTGCCCGGCTGGCTGCACGCCTGCGGCCTGTCCATCTCCGACGGCACCGTGCCCGTGGAAGTGACGGTCAACCTGGTCGGCCGTCACCGGAAGGCAGATTCTCGTACTGCGGGCGGTGCTGCGGTGCAGGTACCGAAGGTGCTGGGCGTGAGGTCGGGACCGTCCTGGGATGAAGTCCGCGTCCGGCTCGTGCCAGGGCAGAAGCCGGAAGACTTCGACGACGCCGCCCGCGCGCTGGCCGTTGCCCGCAAAGTCACGCGGTGCCAGGTGCGGGAGCGTGAACCCAACGTCGTCTCGCTCGACTTCCAGCGCCGGGAACTCCTCCAAGTGCCTGTGGATTGTGCGGAGCTGCCCGACCTGGCGGCGGTCGACGGTGTGGATTTGCGGCGGGTATTCGCCGGACGGACTGAGTACGGCAAGGACTGGCGGCTGCCGCTGACCGGCCCAGGCGCGCACATGCTCGTTGCCGGTGCCACCGGGGCTGGGAAGAACTCTGTCATGTGGTCTCCGCTCGTGTCGGCGGCGTCGGCGATCCGGGCTGGGACGGTGCGTGTCTCGGGGTTCGACCCGAAGGGGATGGAACTCGCCTACGGGCGCGGGATCTTCGCTCGCTACGGGGTCACGGGTAAGGAAGCGATCGAGGTCTTGGACGACCTGCTTGACGGTCTTGAGTCCCGTAAGCGCGAGTTCGCTGGGGTCACCCGTGAGGTTCCGATTTCCACGGAGAACCCGTTGGAGGTGCTGGAGTTCGACGAAATCGGCGCACTGACCAAGTACACCGATCGCAAGACCCGCGAAGCCATCGTCGAACGGGTCGCCATCCTGACCACGCAAGGCCGGGCACTCGGCTACACGGTGCGCGGGTATGTGCAGGAGCCGACGAAGGACACCGTTCCAGTTCGTGAGCTGTTCCCCCGGCGGGTCTGTCTACGGGTCACCTCGAAGACGCACGTCGGGATGGTCCTCGGTGACGGGGCCTATGAGCGCGGGGCGTGGGCGAATCGGATCGAGGAGTCGGCTGCGGGTGTCGGCTACATCTGGGGCGAAGGCATCCGCGAACCGCTGCGGGTCCGCGCGGGCTGGGTCCCGGACGAGACCGTCAAAGCCTTGGAGAACTACGTCACCAACGGCGGCGCCCACGTGATCGACCTTCCTGTCCGTCGAAGTGGAGAGGAGGTGGCGGCGTGAACCGCGTTCTGGTGTTCCTCGACGCGATCCGCGATCACCTCGACTCCTACGCCTTTCCGCCGGTCGCGTCCGTGCGGGTCGGGTTCGGCCCGAACCCGGTGTCTGTCCAGCTCGATACCGATGGTCTGACGGACGTGGCACGGAGCTTGATCGTCTGGGCGGATTCCCTGGAGAACGTGACCGCCTCGATCTGGCGGGTGTCCCACGGCGGAAGCGTGCACCTGGAGATCCAGGGTCGGACTCCCTGCGGCATCCCGGTCGCGGTCTACGGCGGTGTCCAGTTCGACGAAGCCACGTTCCCGGATCTGCCTGCGGGGATGCGGCAGGAGATGCCGGTGTTCGTGCTGCGGCAGTGGAACACCCCTGGGGAGGTGGCTGCCTGATGAGCGCGAAGGAAGCCGCGGTGAGCACGCCGGCCACCTCTCGGGCCGCTCGGATGCGGGAACCTCTCGCGTCGGACGTGGTGAAAGCGACCGCTGAGAAGCACGGGGTCTGTGTTCGGCCGTTCACGATGGAGGTTGGCGACACCGAGACCGGCGAACTTCGCTACGTCCCGGTTCCGTGTGGCTCGACAGTCGAATCGGTGTGCTTGCCGTGTGCGCGGAAAGCGAAAGCGCTGCGGCAGGTTCAGTGCCGCGAGGGCTGGCACATGGAGACCGAGCCGGACTTCACCCCGAAGCAACCCTCCGAGACACAGACGGAGCTGTTGGCGTTCCGGGCTGACCTCGTCGCCGCTTACCGGCTAAAGACGAACCAGGCCGAAGCGGAGGAGCTGCGGGAGGAGATTCAGGGAGTCGACGACGAACTTCGGCAACTCGGGATGCGGGCCGCCTCCCGTCGATCGACCTGCCCACGAAGAAGACGGTGAAGCGCTCGACCAAGCGGCGGCAGGACGCACCGAACCTCCCCCGGCGCAAGGTCGCCAAGACCACCGTGGGCCGCGAGTACGCGGGACGGTTCCGGCCGTCGATGTTCGTCACCCTCACCTGCGACACCTACGGCCCCGTCCGCGCCGATGGTGCACCGGTCGATCCGTCCACTTATGACTACCGGCGGGCTGCTCGGGACGCGGTCCACTTCTCAGCGCTAATCGACAGGTGGTGGCAGAACCTCCGGCGGGTCGTGGGCTGGGAGGCGCAGTACTTCGCCACCGTCGAACCCCAACGGCGCGCGGCACCGCACCTGCACGCGGCTATCCGGGGATCGATCCCGCATGACGTGATCCGCCAAGTCACCGAAGCCACGTATCACCAGGTCTGGTGGCCTGCGCACGACCAGGTCGTTTACGTCGACCGGATGCCGCTGTGGGACGGCGACCGCAGAGTGTTCGTCGACCCGGACACACGAGAGCCGCTGACCGACTGGGACGACGCGGTAGAGGCCGTGGAAGACCCGGCGCACGTGGTCAGCTTCGGACGACAGGTCCACTCCAAGGGCATCCTCGGCGGCTCCGAAGAAGCCGGGCGGCACATCGGCTACCTGACCAAGTACCTCACCAAATCCACCGGTGAGGTCATCGAAGCCGACACCACGCGGCAGAAGGATCACCACGACCGACTGCACGCTGAACTGTCCGTGACGCCCTGCTCTCCTCGCTGCGCGTTGTGGCTGCTGTACGGCATCAACCCCAAGGGAGCCAACGGGAAAACGACTCCGGGGCACTGCAAGGGAAGGGCTCATCGGCGGACCACACTCGGCCTGCCGGGACGCCGGGTGCTCGTGTCACGAAGGTGGTCCGGGAAGACGCTCGTCGACCACAAGGCCGACCGCAAAGCCTTCGTCCTGGAAGCGCTGGCGGCAGTCGGGATCGAGAAACCCGCACCGGACCCGGCACGGCTGGTCTGGCGCAAGGTCGACTCCGGCGACGCGAACGTGCCTCCTCGGGATCACCTGGTGATGCACGCGATCTCTGAACGGATCACCTGGAAAGCCGAGTACGACAGGGCGCTACTCGCCGCGCAGAGTCCGCCGGATCTTTCGGCAACTCAGGGTGTGGCTGCTTAGGAACTGGGGGGGGGGGAGGGAACACATGGAAGCCAAGTATCTGACGGTCGAAGAGGCGGCTGCCTACCTCAATACCGGCGTCCGGTTTGTGCGTCGACTGATCGCCGAACGCCGGATCGCCTTTCACAAGGCAGGGGTTCATGTCCGTCTCGCTCTCGGGGATCTGGAGAGCTTCATGCAGGCAGGGCGGGTAGAGCCGATCACGCGCGCATCGGTCCGTCGTGACCTGGGAAGGGCGGCCTGATATGGCTAGAAAGCGGGGACGTCGCGGTTTCGGGACCGTTCGGCAACTTCCGTCCAAGCGTTGGCAGGCTCGCTATCCCGGTCCGGACGGAGTCATGCGACCAGCGCCTGAAACCTTCGATACGAAGCGGGCCGCTGAACGCTGGTTGTCGTTGACGGAAACGCAGGTCACACAAGGCGAGTGGATCGACCCAGAGCGAGCAAAGCGCAAGCTCGGCGACTACGCGGACCAGTGGATCACCCAACGGCCGGGGCTTCGTCCGCGTACGGTCGAGCTGTACAAATGGTTGCTGCGTAAGCACATTGCGCCAGACCTCGGCGGGGTCGAGCTGGGCAAGCTGTCCACGGCGATCATTCGTCAGTGGCGTGCTGACCGGCTGACAGTTGGTGTCTCGGAGTCTGTGACGGCTAAGTCCTATCGGTTGCTGCGGGCGATCTTGAACACGGCGGTTGAGGAGGACAAGATCCTGCCTCGCAACCCGTGTCGAGTCCGCGGTGCCGATCGCGAGAATCCGGACGAACGGCCGGTGATCACCGTGGCCCAAGTGTTCGATCTGGCCAGCCGGATGCCGGAGCGTTTCCGGGCGCTTGTGCTCCTCGCCGCGTTCGGTTCGCTGCGGTGGGGTGAGGTGACCGCGTTGCGCCGATGTGACGTCGCTGAGGACGCGGGCTGGGTAAGGGTGTCGCGTGCGATGGTCGAGGTTCCCGGACGCGGGCTCATCGTCGGACCACCCAAGTCGCGGGCGGGTGTTCGGACGCTGATCATTCCAGCGGCGGTCCGGCCTGACCTCCTGCATCACCTGGAGACCTGGGTCAAGCCCGAGCAAGACGCGCTCCTCTTCACCGGTGAGCGAGGTGGGAACGCGGTACGTCGGCCGAACTTCAGTCAGCGGACGAAGTGGGTCGAGGTCGTGGAGAAGATGGGCTTGAAGGGGCTGCACTTCCACGACCTGCGCCACGCCGGGAACATCTGGGCGTCGAAGGCGGGCACATCGACCAAAGACCTCATGGCGCGGATGGGGCATGACGACATGCGGGCGGCCCTCATCTACCAGCGGGCGACGAGTGAGGCCGACGCGCAGATCGCGGACCGGCTGTCCAAGCTCGTCGACCGTCACCGGAAGGGCACGACGCCAGACGACGACGAAGATCAGGACGGCCAGCCGGTCCCGGTCGGCTAATGGCCCATCAATGGCACGCGAGAGCCGATGCGCAGACAAAGCGAAAGTCCCAGGTCCTAAGTGGACATCCACTGACCTGGGGCTTTCGTATGAGAGCGGATGACGGGAATCGAACCCGCGTATTCAGCTTGGGAAGCTGATGTTCTACCATTGAACTACATCCGCAGTGCTCGGCCAGCATACATGGTCCGGATCTCCCCTTGCCAAGCCCTACCCCACCTTGACGTCGCCCTCGAATGTGACAACACTTGTTGTCTATATCGGAGGTGAGCCGGATGGACGAGAGGCTGCCCGACCCCGAGCTGTTCCGCCAAGGCGGGTTCCGGGTCGCGTCGAGGTTGTTCATCGAGGGCGACATCAGGGGTGACGAGCGCCAGGTGGCCCGGTTGCGGGGGTTCGCGCAGCGGGAGGATCCGGCGGCCGACGTGCTGGTGCCGTTGCTGCGAAAAGGCGCCCAAGGACAGTTCGAACTGGCGCTGCGGCAAGGCATCGAGAGTGTCGAGAGTCCGCCGGAGGAGCTCGAAGCCTTCTTTCGTGACGTCGAGGCGACGCCGTACTGGGTCGATCAGGATCGGTTGGAGCGCGGAGCGCGGGCGATCACGCGTGCCGGGTTGCTCGGGCTCTTTCCGCTCGGCGACGTTTCGTTGATGGGCGGCTATCTCGCGTCGCGTGCCACGAAGTCGCTCGTCGGCACGGGCGAGATCGAGTACAAGGCGGCGCGGCGCCTCGTCGAGACGGCGACTTGGTGGATCCACGTGACGACGCCGGGTGCGCTGGTGCCCGGCGGGCGCGGGTACGAGGCCGCGTTGCGGGTGCGGATCGTGCACGCGCATGTCCGCGCCGCGATGAACCGCCGCAAGGATTGGGATTACGCCGCTTGGGACAGGCCGGTCAATCAGGTCCAGACCGCGGGCACGCTCCTTCTCTTCTCCCTCGTCTACGTGTTCGGCACGCAACTGCTCGGCCTTCGCTACAGCGCCCGCGAGCGCGCCGACATCCTGCACCTTTGGCGTTACGTCGGTTGGCTGATGGGCGTCGACGAGGAGCTCCTGCCCGCCGGCGAGGACGACGCCTGGCGGCTGCTGTGGCTGCTCGCCACCACCGAGTTCATCCCCGACGACGATTCCAAACGGCTCGCCGCGGCGCTCATGAAGTCCCACGCCGCGATCGGCGAGGGCCGGGGCGCGGTGGGCAAGGTCCTCTCGCATGTGTCGGTCGCGGCGCACGGGTCGATCAGCAGACTCCTTCTCGGCAAGACCAACGCCGACTTCCTGGAGTTGCCGGACGATCCGATCGCGCAGGCCGCCGTGGTCGCGGTGGCGGGCGTCAACTTCGCCGCCGAGACGGTCCGGCGGGTGGTGCCCGGCGCGACGGCGCTCCAAGAGCTGATCGGGGCCGCCGGCCGTCGCCACTACCTCCGGCAGGTCACCAAGGTGTTCGGGCTCGACCCCACCTACGGCAGGCACATGAAGGCCGCTTGACTACGCTGACCGCGTGCTCCTCAGCGACCGTGACCTCCGTAAAGAGCTCGACGCCGGCCGTCTCGGTGTCGACCCGTTCGACCCGACGATGGTCCAGCCGTCGAGCATCGACGTGCGACTCGACCGCTATTTCCGCGTGTTCGACAACAGCAAGTACACGCACATCGACCCGCAGCTCCAGCAGGACGAGCTGACCTCGCTGGTCGAGAAGGAGGGCGAAGACCCCTTCGTCCTCCACCCCGGCGAGTTCGTCCTGGGCTCCACGTACGAGACCGTCACGCTCGCCGACGACCTCGCCGGCCGTCTGGAGGGCAAGTCCTCCCTCGGCCGTCTCGGCCTGCTCACGCACTCCACCGCGGGCTTCATCGACCCGGGCTTCTCGGGTCACATCACGCTGGAGCTGTCGAACGTCGCGAACCTGCCGATCACACTGTGGCCGGGTATGAAGATCGGCCAGCTCTGCATCTTCCGCCTGTCCAGCGCGGCGGAGTTCCCGTACGGCTCGAACGAGGCCGGCTCGCGCTACCAGGGGCAGCGGGGACCGACCCCCAGCCGCGCGTACAAGAACTTCCACCGCGTCGACACCTGGCGCTAGCTCGCTGGCGTTTCCCACTCGATCCGGTGCCGCCACATGAAGGCGTTCGGATCCTCCTTCGGCGGGTTCTTGAACGCCCGCGTGAGGAAGAAATCGCGGATCACCCGCCCGACGGGGCCGGCCGCCTTCGCGTCGCCGTTGCGCTTGCCGCGCTCGACGACGGCCTCGACGCGTTCGCGTCGCAGGCCTTCGTAGGCGGCGAGCGCTTTCGGGATCGAGGGCACGTCGCGCAGGCATCGCGCCAGCGTGACGGCGTCCTCGACGGCCATCGCCGCGCCCTGTCCCGCGGCCGGTGAGGTCGCGTGGGCGGCGTCGCCGATGATGACCATCCGGTCCGTCCGCCAGGTCGGCACGCTCGGGAAGTCGTACGTCGCCCACGGCCGGTAGATCTCCCGGGTCGCTCGCACGATCTCGACGGCCGGAGTGCGGTCCACCGCGAGTTCCCGGATCAGGTCCTCGCGCCAGGTGCACGTCTCGGGGAGGTCGGCCGGAGACGGCTCATGCTTCCGGGGCACGTTCGCGAACCACCAGACGCCGCCGTCCGGGTGGACGACGTGGGCGAAGAACAGCCGCTTGCCGAAGGTCATGTGCATGACGCCGGGTTCGTCGTCCAGCCGCAGGCCCTCGGCCAGCCCGCCGGTGTTCAGCAGGGGCACGTAGCGCGGTGACGGCGCCCGCGGGTCGATGATCGTCCGCACCCGCGAGCGGAGCCCGTCCGCGCCGATCAGCAGGTCGCCCTCGGCCGACGAGCCGTCCTCGAACGCCGCGTGTACGCCGGAAGCGGTCTCGCGAGCGTCGGCCAGGCGCCTGCCGTAGCGGACCTCGATGCCGCGTCTGACGGCTTCGTCGCGAAGGCCGATGTAGAGGTCGGAGCGCAGCACGGTCTGGCTCGTGGTGCCGTCCTCCAGCCTGCCGCCGAGCGCGAGGTCCGCCAGTTCGCGCCCGTTCCCCAGCCGCATCTTGATCCGCGGCGTGTCGAATCCCAGGTCTTTGACCAGGTCTTTCAGGCCCAGCGGTGCCAGCGCGTCGAGTCCGTTCACCGCAAGGGTCAAGAACGCGCCGACGCCTTCCGCGGTCCGGTCGTACGCCTCGTGGATCACCGGTTCGTGGCCGATCTCGTGCAGTGCGATCGCCGTGACCGTGCCCGCGATACCCCCACCGGCGATCAGTACTTTCGCCATGTTGTTCACCTCATCAAATATCTTAGAAACTAATTCGTTCTATCGAACTAAAGACTCCGCTAGGCTGGTCGACGTGTCAAGTGAGCGGGCGGAACTGGTCGAACGGGTCCTCGGCGGATCGCGGGCGCTGTCGACGGAGACGGTCATGTTCCATACGGCGATCGCCGAGCAGCGAGGCCTTTCGGCCGTCGAAAGCAAGGTGACCGACTACCTCGCCCGCCTCGGGCCGCAGACGCCGAAGGCGCTTTCGCAGCTCTCGGGGCTCGCGCCGGCGTCGATCACCGCGCTCATCGACAGGCTCGAGGGCAAGGGGATCGTCGCGCGGAAGCCGCATCCCGACGACCGGCGCAAGGTGCTCATCGAGATCGACGGGGCGGCGATGGCCTCGGCCGCGCCGTTGTGGGACCACCTGGTGAAGTCGGTCCGCGAAGCCTGCGAGAACTACACGAACGGTGAGCTCAAGGCGGTGGTCCGGTTCCTCGCGGACGCCGCGGCGATCACGCACGACTCGACTCAAACGATCACTAAGGGCGACCGCTGACCGGTATTACTACTTTCGGGGGTATTGCCGTAACCGGTTCGTGATAGTTTTCGGCCCCGTGTCCCCCAATAGAACACGAAGCCGGTTACTACTGGTCACGCTCAGCGTCCTGCTGGGCGGGGTGATCGCCAGTGCGAGCTACCTGATGGTGACCGATCGGTTCCAGGGTACTGCGCTGAGTAATCTGTCACTGAGTGTTCCCGACACCAAGGGCAGACCCGGCGAGGCCCTCGCGAAGCCTCCCTCTTACTTCGGCCAGACGTCCGCTCCGGCTCCTGGTGGCCCCGCGTCCGACTCCGCGGCCCCGACGTCGTCTTCGGCCGCCCCCACGTCTTCCTCCGCGCCGCCCAGCTCGTCGTCCGCCCCGGCCGAGTCGCCCGCCCCTACCTCGGAAGCCTCGAAGCCGACGAGCAGCAAGGCTCCGGAGCCGCCTCGTTCGCAGGACAGCTCGCTCGCCGCTCAGGTCGTCGACCTCGTCAACGCCGAGCGTGCCGACGCGGGCTGCTCACCGGTGAGCAACGAGTCGCGTCTCGCCGCCGCCGCGCAGGGCCACAGCGACGACATGTCCGCCCGGAACTACTTCTCGCACACCACGCCGGAAGGCGTCACGTTCGACCAGCGCATCCGTGCCGCCGGCTACGACAAGCCCGGCGCCGAGAACATCGCCAAGGGCCAGTCGAACGCCGCGAAGGTGATGGACGCCTGGATGAACTCCGAGGGTCACCGCGCGAACATCCTCAACTGCAAGCTGAAGAAGATCGGCGTCGGCGTCAACACCAAGGGCATGTACTGGACGCAGAACTTCGGCTACTGACCCTTGTCCCAGTCGCCGTAGCGGGCCAGCACGGCCGCGCGCAGTTCGGCGTCCGTGCGCGGGACCGGTTCGATGAACACCTCGGTGACGTCGCCGAACGTCTCCGCCAGTTCGGCGGCCATCCGGACGCAGGCGCGTTCGACGTCCGCGGCGCCGAGTGCGTCGTCGAAGTCGACGCGGGCGCAGACGAGCACCTGATCGGTGCCCATGAGCATGGTCTGCAGGTCGACGACGGCCTCGATCTCGGGCGCGCCCATCAAGTGGTCGCGTACCGCGCGCACCAGCCTCGGATCCGCCTGCCTGCCGATCAGCAGGCCGCGGTTGGTGCGCCCGAGCACGTACGCGACGAGCGCCAGCAGCACCCCGATCGCGATCGACGCCGCGCCGTCCCAGACGTGCGATCCGGTGAGCTGGTGCAGCCCGATACCGGCGAACGCGAGCAGCAGGCCGATCAGCGCGGCCGAGTCCTCGAACAGGACGGTCTTCGGGGCCGGGTCGTCGATCATCCGCAGGTAGACCGAGACCTTCTGGTCCGATTCCGCGGCGTCGCGCCGCACCTGCCGCACGGCCTGGAACCACGAGACGGACTCGAGGACGAACGCGATCGCGAGGACGACGTAGCCGACGATCGGATCGGTCTGCTCGGTCGCTTCGCCGAACACCGTCGAGAAGCCTTCGTAGAGCGCGAACATCGCGCCGGAGGCGAAGATCGACACCGCCGCGAGCAGCGACCAGAAGTAGCGTTCCTTGCCGTAGCCGAAGGGGTGGACGCGGTCGGCGGGGCGGTCCGACCGTTTCAGCGCGGTCAGCAGGAGGACTTCGGTGATCGTGTCGGCCACCGAGTGCGCGGCCTCCGACAGCATCGCGCCGGAGCCGGTGATGATCCCGGCGATCAGTTTCAGCACGGCGATGGCGAGGTTGACCCCACCCGCCAGCACCACGGTCAGGGTGCTTTCGTCACCGGATTCTTCACTCACCTCGCGTAGCGTAGTGCGAGTGAGTCGATCTCACAGGCGACGCAAACCCTGCAGTACACGTTCCATCAAGGCGAGTGCCGGATGACCGTCGAATTCAGCCTGCGTTTCATGAACGGTGACCAAACCGAGTTCGGCCATATCACCCAAAAGGACCTTTGCAACGCCGAGTGGAACGCTTAGTGACGCCGCTACTTCGGCGACGGAAGTCGGACGACGGCACAGTGTTCTCACGGAATGGAATTCGACGCTGAACCCTGGCGCGTTCCACGGCGCGTCGCTCCGGACGGAAATCATCGCTTCGATGGCGAAGTTCCGTTTGGACTGTGTGCGTCCGCCCGTGCGGACGTACGGGCGGACGCGCGTGCGGCGGCGTTCCTGTCGCGGCGGTCGCCTGGCGGCCGGGATGCTGGGGATGGTCGCTTCCTGGGCCATTCTGGCGAGCGCCGCGGTCGAGGGGACGCGAGCGGGCGGGCGGACGGTCGGTGACCCCGGCATCGCGAGCCGGTGTTCTTTGACCGTGCGGAGTTCGTGCCGGTTGCCCATCGTTTCTCGCCCCCCTGTTTTTCGAGCGCACTGCCCGGACCCGATGCCGGCATCGCCGAAAGGAAACCTCGTGGACGACAACGGCAACGAGGAAACGTCAGCCTATCGCTGCCGTGTACCGCCGAACGGGTAACGGGACGGAATGGTCTGGACCGGATAAAACAAGAGGGAACATTCTCTCGCATTATGTGCGAGAGAATGTTCCCTCCGGCCTCGGGTTTCTACTTGTCTTCCTCGGGAAGCGGTGTCCCGGTGGCTGTTTCGTCGGTGGGCACGTCGGCCTTTCCGTCGAGTTCGGCATCCGAGACGCCGTCCAGGGACGGCGCTCCCGCCGGGACCAGTTGCGGCTCCGGCTTCCGCTTGACAGCGGTCAGCAGCAGCTGGGCGACGTCGACTATCTCGACCTTCTCGCTCGCCTGACCGTCGCTCTGACGCGCGGTGAGGCCGTCGTTGAGCATCACCTTGCAGAACGGGCAGCCGGTCGCGATCTTCGACGGCGCGGTGCCGAGCGCTTCGTCGACTCGCTCGACGTTGATGCGCTTGCCGATCTTCTCTTCCATCCACATCCGCGCGCCACCGGCACCACAGCACATCGAGCGGTCGCCGTGCCGCGGCATCTCGCGCAGCTGCGCGCCCGAAGCACTGACGAGCTCACGCGGAGCGTCGTAGACCTTGTTGTGGCGGCCCAGGTAGCACGGGTCGTGGTAGGTGACGTCCTCGGCGACGGGGGCGACCGGGGTCAGGTGCTTCTCCCGCACCAGGCGGTTGAGCAGCTGCGTGTGGTGCACGACGTCGAACTGGCCGCCCAGCTCCGGGTACTCGTTCGCGAGCGTGTTGAAGCAGTGGGCACAGGTGACGACCACCTTGCGCGCCTTGCGTTCGCGGCCCTCGAACACCGAGTTCAGGATCTCGACGTTCTGCTGCGCCAGCATCTGGAACAGGAACTCGTTGCCCGCGCGGCGGGCCGGGTCACCGGTGCAGGACTCCTCGGAGCCGAGCACGGTGTACTTCACGCCCGCGATGTGCAGCAGTTCCGCGACAGCGCGCGTGGTCTTCTTCGCGCGGTCCTCGAACGCGCCGGCGCAGCCGACCCAGAAGAGGTACTCGGTGTCGCCGAGGTCGCCGTCGAACACCGGCACCTCGAACTCCAGGTCCTCGGTCCAGGCCAGCCGGTCCTTGGCGTTCTGGCCCCACGGGTTGCCCTTGTTCTCCAGGTTCTTGAACATCCCGTTGAGCTCGCTGGGGAACGAGGACTCGATCATCACCTGGTAGCGGCGCATGTCGACGATGTGGTCGACGTGCTCGATGTCCACCGGGCACTGCTCGACGCACGCGCCGCAGGAGGTGCAGGACCACAGCACCTCGGGGTCGATCACGCCGCCGTCGTCGCCGATGAGGGCCTTCTGCGACTCCGCGATCGCGAGGACGTCGATGCCCGCGTACATGTCGTCGCCGGACAAACCGACCTCGTCGCCGGCCATGTCGCGCTTGCCGCCTGCGAGCAGGTACGGCGCCTTCGCGTAGGCGTGGTCGCGAAGCTGCGTGATGAGCAGCTTCGGCGACAGCGGCTTGCCGGTGTTCCACGCGGGGCACTGCGACTGGCAGCGGCCGCATTCGGTGCAGGTGGAGAAGTCCAGCCAGCCCTTCCAGCTGAAGTCCTCGATCTTGCCGACACCGAAGGTGTCCTCGTCCGGGTCGGCCTCTTCGAGGTCGAGCACCTTGCCGTTGCTCATCATCGGCTTGAGCGCGCCCAGCGCGACGCCGCCGTCGGCCTCGCGCTTGAAGTAGATGTTGAAGAAGGCGCTGAACCGGTGCCAGGCGATGCCCATGGTCATGGTGCGCGCGATGACGATCAGCCAGATCGTGGCGCTCATCAGCTTGACGAACGCGAACACCGAGACCAGGTTCGGGCTCGCGGGCAGCAGCTCACCGATCGGATGCGAAACGAACGCGGCCCAGACCGGGGTCTCGTGGACGTTCAGCGCGGACTTCGCGGCGCGCACGCCGATGATGCCGATGCCCTCGATGAGCACGACGGCCTCGATGAAGTACGCCCACTTGAAGTTGGAGCCCTGGAAGCGGGACTGCCGGTCCGCGCGGCGCGGGTGGTTCTTCTGGCGGACCCAGATCAGCACCAGGATGCCGACGATGGTGCCGACCCCCAGCAGTTCCATGAGCAGCTGGAACAGCGACCAGTCGTCGAGGATGGGCCAGCCCCAGGTCGGGACGAAGACCTCGCCGTACGCCTCGAAGAGGGCGAGCGACCCGATCAGGAAGCCCCACATGACCAGCCAGTGCGCCGGTCCGACGCTCTTGACCTTGTTCATCCGGGTGTGCGCGGCGAATTCCTTGATCAGGGTCTTCATGCGCGGGATGAACGGGCCGTTGCGGGTCGAGTCCGGCTGACCGAGGCGGATCACCCGCACGAAGCGGGCGATGGTCGCGAAGAACATTCCCCAGGCGACGACGCCGAGCAGGACCGCGATCCCGCCGAGCGTCAGCTGTACAGCGCCCATCGTCGGGTGCCTTTCGTCCGAGTGAAGCTGTGGTGGTTCGGGCAGACTAATGCTTCTTACTGATGGGTAACCCACTGGCCGCGCCCAAGTCCCACCGATGTGGTGTACGCCTCTCTTGGTTTTAAGACGATCGTCCAGGTAGTTTTTGTGACATGGGTGCGTACCTTCTCCTCGCTTTGGCCATCGCCGCTGAGGTATCCGCGACGGTGTCGTTGAAACTTTCCGAGGGCTTCAGCAAGGTGGGCCCGTCGATCGTCGTGGTCCTCGGATACGCCGTCGCGTTCGTCGCACTGGCGTACGTGCTGAAGGCGGGCGTGCCGGTGAGCGTCGCCTACGCGATCTGGGCCGCGGCCGGTGTCGCGCTGGTGGCCGCCGTCGGCATCGTGTTCTTCAAAGAACCCGTCAACTTTTCCGTGATCGCCGGATTGGTGCTGGTGATCGGCGGCGTCGTGCTGATCGAAGCAGGGGGCGCGCACTAAGTGAAGATCCAGATCGACGGCCGGAAGGCCCGGGGCGAGAAGCGGCGCGACGAGATCATCGCGGCCGCGTTGCGGGTGATCGAACGCGACGGCGTCGCCGGCGTCACCCACCGGACGGTCGCCGCCGAGGCAGGCGTGCCGACGGCTTCGACGACGTATCACTTCTCCAGCCTCGACGACCTGCTGATCGCCACCCTCATCTCGTGCGCGCGGGATATGGCGACCGAGGTCTACTGGATGATCGACCGCGCCCGTTCGCGCGGCAGCCGCGGCGCGGAAGAGGTCGCCGGACTCCTCGCGGAGGCACTGGGCCCGCAGCGCGGGCGGACGATGGCGGAGTACGAGCTGTACCTGCTGGCCGCGCGCAAACCCGAGCTGCGGCCCGCCGCCCGGCGCTGGCTGGACGTGCTGACCTCGATGGTCCGGCACGACGACGAGGTCGCGTTCCGGGTGTTCCTCGCCGGTATCGACGGCCTCCTGATCCAGGGCCTCATCGACGACGAGCCGCCGTCCGCGGAGGAGCTGCGGCCGGTGGTCGACTACCTGCTGAAACCCCGTTGACCTGACGGGTAACTTTCGGATCATGAGGACTGTCGGCGCATACGAACTGGACGACGACCCGGCTCGGGTGGACCTCGACATGGTGTGGAAGTACTTGTCCACCAGCGTTTACTGGGGCAAGTGGCGAGACCGCGAGCTGATCGAGAAGGTCTTCAGGAACGCGTGGCGAGTCGTCGGCGCGTACGAGAGCTCGACAGGCCGTCAGGTCGGCTTCGCGCGGGCGTTCTCGGACACCATCGGCAGCGCGTACCTCGCGGACGTCTTCGTCGTCGACGAGGCGCGCGGCGCGGGGCTCGGCAAGGAACTGGTCCGGGAGATGATCGACAACGGGCCGGGCGCGGAGTTCCGGTGGATGCTGCACACCGCCGACGCGCACGGGCTGTACCGGCCGTTCGGCTTCGGTGACCCGCCCGAGGGGCAGTACATGGAGCGGAGCCGGGCCAACGGGCAGGTTTAGGGAGCGTCTCCGGCGCCCCCGATGTGGCATTGGGGGCATTGGGCGTCCCCAATGCCACATCGGGAACCTGAGTAAGCCGCCTCAGGCCTTGTTCTCGTGCAGGGCCGTAAGCGTCGCCCGGCCGATGGCGTGGCCGAAGAGGTTGAAGCCGAGGAAAGCCGGCGTAGCGTCTTCGCCGACCTCAAGCTTTTCGACGTCGACAGCGTGCACCGCGAAGATGTACCGGTGCGGCCCGTGTCCGGGCGGCGGGGCGGCGCCGAGGAACTGCTTCACACCCCCGTCCCCCTTCAGGGTGACAGCGCCCGCCGGCAGACCGGAGCCCGTCTCGTCGCCCGCGTTCGCGGCCAGCGCCGTCACCGACGCGGGGATGTCGAAGACCGCCCAGTGCCAGAAACCGCTCGCCGTCGGGGCGTCGGGGTCGTAGCAGGTCACGGCGAAACTCTTGGTCCCCTCAGGGAAGCCCTCCCAGGACAGTTGCGGGGAACGGTCTTCGCCGCCCGCGCCGAAGATCCCGGAAAGCTGGGCTGTCGGCAGGAAGCCGCCTTCTTCGATGTCGGTGCTGCTCAAGGTGAAGGCAGGCAGATCGGGCAGAAAGTCGTACGGATCGGGTGCCTGCGGCATGCGTCCTCCTGATCGTGGAACCGATGACGAAGCCAGGCTAGGTGCTGTCCTGTGAGTCTGTTCGATGGGCTTCGTGATCCAGGTGGTTCCTGGCGGTGCGGGTGGATCGGCCTCGTACCGGGTCGTACTCGGCCGCGTCCGCCCGTGCCGTCAGGGGC
>NZ_QHHW01000007.1:0-33771 GCF_003947325.1 Amycolatopsis sp. WAC 01375 | reverse complement strand
CACAGTGTTTCGGTGGTCATAGCGTCAGGGAAACGCCCGGTCCCATTCCGAACCCGGAAGCTAAGCCTGACAGCGCCGATGGTACTGCAACCGAAGGGTTGTGGGAGAGTAGGACACCGCCGGACTAACATTGAACAAAGACGGGCCCAGGCCGGTTGAGAACCCCGAGTTCTCCCGACCCGGGCCCGTCTTTTTTCATACCCGAAACCCGGGACACCCGTGACCAGACGGCCAACACCCGTGACCACACAGACGACACACGTGATCAGACGGACGACACGGCATAGCGGCCTCCCCGGCCTCGTGTCGTCCCCCTGATCACACGTGCCGTCCACCGGATCACACGAGTTCCGGCTTCAATCACGCGAGTGTCGGGTCCAGACACGCGAGTTACGGCCCTGAACACGCGAGTTACGCGACCCAGCACCCGTGACCGAACCCGGAACTCACGTGACCGGACCCGTAACTCACGTGATCAGAGACGTAACTCGCGTGAATAGAAGCGTAACTCGCGTGATTGAAGCCGTAACTCGCGTGAATGGAGGTGTCACGGGGTTGGGCACGTGAGGGGCGGGTAGTGAGGGGTTACGGGCGGGGTGGGACGGGGCGGCGCAGGTGGTAGATGTCCATGATCCAGCCCTTTCGTGACCGGGCCGAAGTGCGGGTGGAGCGGATTTCCGCGGCGAGGCCGGCGGACAGGGGGCCGGAGAGCAGGAGCTCGTCGGGGGTTCCGAGGTACGCGCCCCAGTAGATCTCCAGGCCGGTGTCGACGAACTGGGCGAAAGTGCACTGAGCGTCCAGCATCACGAAGACGTCGTCGACGTCCGCGGGCCAGCCTGCCTCGAGGCGACGGCCGGTGGTGACCAGTACCGGGCGCCCGATCTGGTTCATCGTGGTCCGGTGCCGAGACGTCAGCGCGGCCACGCTGCTGACGCCGGGGATGACGTCGTACTCGAACTCGACGTTCCCTCGGGCAAGTACGGCGTCCAGCAATGTCAGGGTCGAGTCGTAAAGCGCCGGGTCGCCCCATACGAGGAAGGCGCCCCGCTCGTCGGGCCCGAGTGAGGCGATCATGTTCTCGTAGACGTCGGTCCGGAGCCGGTGCCAGTCGGCGACGGCCTTCCGGTAGTCGTCAGGAGTACGGTCGCGTTCGGGGTCCGGTGCGCGTACGACGCGGTAGCCGGGCCGTTCGACGAAGCGGTCGAGGATCTCCTGGCGCAGGCCCACCAGGTCCTGTTTCTCCGACCCCTTGTCGAGGACGAAGAACACATCGGTCTCGTTGAGCCGCCGGACGGCCTGGACGGTCAGGTGTTCCGGGTCGCCGGCGCCGATGCCGATGGCGGAGATCTTCCTCATTTCCGCAGTGTGCCCGCACCCTCTGTGCAAACCCCTACCCCCACGGGGTATAAAGGAAGTGATCGCTTCGCCTGTCCCGCAGAGGAGTTCGTACCGATGGCCGAAACCACCTACACCGTCAAGGGCATGTCCTGCGGACACTGCGCCTCGTCCGTCACGGAGGAGGTCAGCGGGATCGCGGGTGTCAGCGCCGTGAACGTGGACGTCGCCGGCGGCAAGGTGACCGTCACCAGCGAGTCGCCCCTCGACGTCCAGGTCGTCGACGCGGCCGTGACCGAGGCCGGTTACCAGCTCGTCTCGTGAGCACCGTCGTCAAGGTGTCGGCGTTCGCCGCGGCTCTGGTCGCGGTGTTCGCCCTCGCCTGGGCGATCGGGTCCGCGGTCGGGCCACTGGACGAAGCGCCGCCGCCGGCCGGCGAGCACCACGGGCACCACCCGGGAGGTACGCCGTGAGTGTCGGGACATCCCAGCGGGTCGAACTGGCCATCGGCGGGATGACCTGCGCGTCCTGCGCCGCGCGGGTCGAACGGAAACTGAACAAGGTCGACGGCGTCTCCGCCACGGTCAATTACGCCACCGAGAAGGCGCAGGTCGACTTCCCGGCCGCGGTCTCGGTCGGCGATCTGGTGGGTGTCGTCGAGTCCGCGGGGTACACGGCCCAACCGCCCAAGCCCGACGAGGACGACGACCAGGCCGCTTCCCTGCGAACGCGGCTGCTGGTCTCCGCCGTGCTCGCCGTGCCGGTGATCGTGCCGGCGATGGTCCCGGCCTGGCAGTTCACCTACTGGCAGTGGGTCTCGCTGGCGCTGGCCGCCCCCGTCGTCACCTGGGGCGCGTGGCCGTTCCACCGCCCCGCCTGGACGAACTTCCGACATGGCGCCGCCACCATGGACACCCTGATCTCACTCGGCGTCGCGGCCGCCACGCTCTGGTCGCTGTACGCGCTGCTGTTCGGCACGGCCGGGGTGCCCGGTATGCGGCACGGCTTCGAACTGACCATGGAACGCGGGTCCGGCGCCGGCGATCTCTACCTCGAAGTCGCCGCCGGGGTGACCACGTTCCTCCTGGCCGGTCGCTACTTCGAGGCCCGGTCCAAGCGCCGCTCCGGCGCCGCTCTGCGGGCGTTGCTCGAGCTCGGTGCGAAGGACGTCGCGGTCCTCAAGAACGGCACAGTCGGTACAGAGAGCCGTGTCCCGATCAGCGCGCTGAAGACGGGTGACGAGTTCGTCGTGCGGCCGGGGGAGAAGATCGCCACCGACGGTGTCGTGACCGAAGGTGGATCGGCCGTCGACGTGAGCATGCTGACGGGTGAAGCCGTTCCGGTCGAGGTGACCGCCGGGGACGCCGTCGTCGGCGGCACGGTCAACGCGGGCGGCAGGCTCGTCGTCCGTGCCACCCGGATCGGCGCCGACACCCGGCTCGCGCAGATGGCGCGGCTGGTCGAGGACGCGCAGAACGGCAAGGCCGGCGTCCAGCGGCTCGCCGACCGGGTGTCGGCCGTATTCGTCCCGGTGGTGATCGCGCTCGCGGTCGGCACGCTCGGCTTCTGGCTCGGCGCGGGCAGCGGGGCGGACGCCGCCTTCACCGCCGCCGTCGCGGTCCTGATCATCGCCTGCCCGTGTGCGCTCGGCCTGGCCACGCCGACGGCGTTGCTGGTCGGCACCGGCCGCGGCGCGCAGCTGGGCATCCTCATCAAGGGGCCCGAGGTGCTCGAGTCCACTCGTGCGGTCGACACCGTCGTCCTGGACAAGACCGGCACGGTGACCGCCGGGAAGATGAGGCTCACCGCTCTCCATGGTGACAACGAGGTCCTCCGGCTGGCGGCGGCGGTCGAGCACGCTTCCGAGCATCCGATCGCCCGCGCGATCGTCACGGCCGCCGAAGACCGGCTGGGGGAGCTGCCGCCGGTCAGCGGGTTCCGCAACGTCGAGGGCCTGGGCGTCTCCGGTGAGGTCGAGGGCAAGACCGTCCTGGCGGGCCGTGCCGCTCTCCTCGACCAGCACGGCATCCCCGTTGGCGCCGAGTTCGCCCAGGTCAAGACGGCCGCAGAGGACCGCGGCGCGACCGCTGTCCTCGTCGCCTGGGACGGCGAGGCCCGTGGTGTGGTCGTCGTCGCCGACACGGTCAAGCCGACGTCGGCCAAGGCCGTGGCGGAACTGAAAGCACTCGGGCTCCGGCCGGTCCTGCTGACCGGAGACAACACCGGCTCCGCGAAAGCAGTCGCCGCCGAAGTGGGGATCGACGAGGTCATCGCGGAGGTGCTGCCCACCGACAAGGTCGACGTCGTCAAGCGGTTGCAGGCGGAAGGCCGCGTGGTGGCCATGGTCGGTGACGGCGTCAACGACGCGGCCGCGCTCGCGCAGGCCGACCTCGGCCTCTCGATGGGCACCGGGACCGACGCCGCGATCGAAGCGGGCGACCTGACGCTGGTGCGCGGTGACCTGCGTGCGGCCGTGGACGCCATCCGGCTTTCGCGCCGTACGCTCGGCACGATCAAGGGCAACCTGTTCTGGGCGTTCGCCTACAACGTCGCGGCGCTGCCCTTGGCCGCGCTCGGCCTGCTCAACCCCATGATCGCCGGGGCCGCGATGGCGTTCTCCTCGGTCTTCGTCGTCACCAACAGCCTGCGGCTGCGACGGTTCGCCGGCGTGGCCTGATCAGGAACGGACCAGCCGGGCGATGGCGTCGGACGCCTCCCTGACCTTGAGGTCGGCCTCCTCACCACCCGCGGCGGCGGCGTGGACCACGCAGGTGGCGAGGTGCTCGTCCAGCAGTTCGAGGGAGAACGACTGCAGTGCCTTGGTGGCCGCGGACACCTGGGTCAGGATGTCGATGCAGTACTTGTCCTCTTCGACCATCCGCTGCAGACCGCGGATCTGCCCTTCGATCCGGCGCAGGCGCTTGAGATAGGCCTCCCGCTCGCTGCCGTAGCCCGTCATCGCACACCCGTTCTCTCGTCCTTCGCCCGTCCGGCGACCACTATACCCACCCAGCGTATGCGCCCGGGGAGCTCGAAATTCGCGGGTGCCAGGATGTCGAGGACGATCCGGCGGCTCCGACTCACCCGTGAGCGGCCGGGGAGCCGGCCGGACGACCAGGAGGAACACCGATGAAGTACATGATCATGATCACCATGAACCCCACCGCCTGGGACGCCCTTCCCGAGGAGGAGCGCAACGAGGTGGTCGCCCGCATCGACCCTTTCATGAAGAAGCTCACCGAGAGCGGCGAACTGCTCGGGACGCAGGCGCTGGGGGAGCCGAAGGAGAGCACGGTGGTCCGGGTGCGTGACGGCGTCCCGGTGGTCACCGACGGCCCGTTCGCGGAGTCCAAGGAGTACCTGGCCGGCTTTTACCTGGTCGAATGCGACAGCAAGGAGCGGGCGATCGAGATCGCGGGCCAGATCCCGGACGCGCACATCAACGCGATGGAGATCCGGCCCGTCGTGTTCTCCTCCGGCGACAACGCCTAGGTGGTGGCCGCTTCGGCGCCGGCGCGGGCTTCGGCTCTGCTCCGGCGCTGAACGGGTACTTCCGGTTTCGGTGAGTCGGGAACGGCCAGGACCGAGCCGGCCTCGGTGAGCAGTTCGCGGCAGCCGACCAGCTGTTTCAGCACGTCGTCGCGCAGGCGGAGGGCCACATCGGCCTTCTGCCGCGCTTCGGCGACCAGGCGCTCGCTCTCTTCGGCGGCGTCGTCGAGCAGTTTCCGCGCCCGCTCCTGCGCGGCTTCGTCCTGTGCGGCGAGCGCGCGCATCGCCTCCGCGCGGCGCAGCGTCATGGCGCGTTCGAAATCTTCGGTGATCCGCTTCCGTTCCGCCTCGGCCTTGGTGGCCTCTTCGGCGGCGCGGGCGGTGATGTCGTCGGCTTCCTCGCGGGTGAGTTCCAGCATCCGGCGCGATCGCTCCTGCAACGCGTCCGGCGCGATCGGCACGCGGCTGATCCGGTCGACGCTGGCCTTCAGTTCGCGGTTTTCCTCTTGGGTGGCGGTGAGCCTGGCGGCGAGAGCCTCGCCGCGGCGAATGGCTTCGTCGCGTTCGGCTTCCACTCGTCGTAGTTCGGCTTCCACCTCGCGCACGAATTCCCGGACCTGAGCGCGATTGAATCCGCGCCACGCCAGATCGAAGCCGGGCATCTCCATTGGTCACCTCCACAGTGGTCGATGTGTCGCCATTGGGCGCTTTCTCTTACAGCGCACGGGCGTTGCCACACGGGGCTTTCATCGACCAGTGTGCCTGAAGCCCCGGCGACATGCGCCACGGGTGGGTGGTCTTTGCGGTGAACGGTCCGCCGCAAGCGGGAAGAAGGGTGTTTCCGTGAACGATGGGAGAATGGACGATCATCCCTTGCCCCTACTGGAGGTGGCCGCGTGACGAGCAGCCGAATTCGGGTCCCTGGCTGGAATCCGGCGACCGCGGCCGAAGGGTATCGGCAGGTCAGGGAGAACATCGCGATCTTGCTCACCGATCACGCCGTCGCGGGCGAGCGGCCCGTCCCGGCTTGTCCACAGTGGACCGTCCGGGACCTGATCGCCCACCTGACCGAGATCTGCGATCGGGTGATCACCCGGTTCGGTGGCGAGGCGTGCCCGATTCCGGAGACGGCGTCGGTCGCCGAATTGCTGCGGCTCTGGATCGAACGCGGCCCCGAGGCCGACGCGCTCCTCGCCGCCGACGGTGACGGCAAGAGCCGCGGCGACATCATGGTGATGGACGCCTTCACCCACGAACTCGATCTCCGGTTCGCGCTGGGCGCGCCGCCGCCCGAGGCGCACGGGGCCTGGCTGCGGGGTTTCGAAGTGCTCGTCGGCGGCCTCGGCGCCTCGCTGGGCAGGCATGGGCTGCCCGGGATGCGGATCGAGACCGAGGGTGCGACGTGGATCGCCGGTACCGAACCGGTCGCCGCGGTGCTCTCCGGCAGGCCTGTCGACCTGTACCGGTCGCTCGCCGGGCGCCGCAGCCCGGTCCAGATCGCCGCCTTGGACTGGCTGGGCGACCCGGAGCCGTGGCTCCGGGCCTTCACCTGGGGGCCGTTCGCCCCGCCGGACGAGGAGATCGAGCGCTGATCAGCCGGTCGGGGACATCGAGGACAGCGCCGCGGCCAGCGCGAGGATCACGGCCACGATCAGCACCTCGACCCCGACGCTGGCTCGCAGTTTCCGCAGGTCGGCGGTCACCACGCCGGTGCCGCCGCGGCCAGAGATCCCGCGCCGGACCGCCGTGCGGCTCAGGTTCGCCACCAGCAGCAACGCGGCGAACCCGGTCAGCTTCAGCACGAACACGATGCCGTACGCCGACGTCCAGAGCGCCTCCACCGACGGGACCAGCCGGAAGCCGAGGTAGGCGCCACTGGCCACCATGACCACGATCGACCAGGTCGCGATCGGGTGGAACCGCGCCAGCGCCGGCTCGGCCTCCTCAGCCGAGTACTTGCCGCGCAGGAGCACGGCCAGCTGGATCAGTCCGCCCACCCAGACGGCCATGGCGCCGAAGTGCGCGAGGTCGGCGCTGACCGAGAGGAACATGATCTTGTCGGCCACCGCGTGCCCGGTCGCGGAGAAGCTCAGCATCACGATGAACCCGGCCGCGATGCCGAGGTTCTCGTAGCGGGAGCGCAGCCGCTGCGGCAGCTCGCCGGCCAGCAGCCGTCGCACGATCACCGCGAGCGCGACGATCGCGACCAGGCGCAAGAGCAGGAGCTTCCCGTACGCCACCCGCAGGGTCGCCTCGATCAGCGCCGGGTCGAAGACCGCGCCCACCCCGCGGCCCGCGACGTACGGGCCTTGCAGCAGGAACCCGGCCACGGCCGTGACACCCGAGAGCCACAGTCCGGTGGTGATCAGCTTCCGCGCCGCCGGATCGGTCCGGCCTCCCGGACGGCAGACCAGCAAGAACACCATTCCACCGAGCAGCGCGACACCGCCGAAGGAACCCCAGCGGAAAGTGGTGAACAGCGCGTCGGTCACCGGATCGGTCCCGGTGGAGGCGGACACCGCACCGGCCGAGGTGATCAGGGGGCCGGTGCCGATCACGAAGGCGATCGTGCCGCGTACCGGATGCGAATCGGTCGAGACGAAGGCGTACTCGACGAGGTAACTGCCGTCAGGGAGATCGGGCTCCAGCTTGACGGCGACCTCTTCGGCGACCTCGCCCGGCTGGAACACCGGACCGGACACCACGTCGGTGCCTTGCTGGTCGACGACCTTGATCGAGTTCGGCTGGATGCCGATGTTCTCCGACAGGGTGATCGAGACCTGCGCCGGTGCCGAGGTGAGCCGGGCGCCGTCGGCGGGATTCGAGGAGAGGAGTTCGACGTGGGCCGAAGCGGGGGCCGCGGCGAGCACCGCGACCCCGAACCACGCCGCCACGAGGGCCAGGAGCGCGAAGAGCCTCCTGGTCACGAGGCCGTCGTCGCCAGCTCACGCCGGCTTTCGGGCGAGCAAGTGCAGCCGGTGAGCTCCCGTTCGGCGGCGGAGGCCTTCCGGTGCACGAGCATCGCGATGATCATCGGGATGGTGACGATCGTGTTGTAGAACAGGTGCAGTTCCACCCGGGGGATGAACAGCTGGATGATGCTGCTCGGCGCCGTGCCACCGCCGAGGCGCCAGCCGGTCTGCGCCTGGATCAGCAGCAGCAGATGCTCGATGTGGTGCCAGAACTGCAGGCCGAGCGCGAGATTCCACCACTGCCGCGAGCGGCCGGCGAAGCCCTTGCGCAGGGCGAACAGCGCGATCAGCATGACGATGGCGTAGCCGTAGTGCAGCCATTCGGAGCTGATCAGCTTGGGGAAGGGGATGCCGAGCACGCCGCGGGCGTCCGGGGTCTTCCAGCCGAGGGCGTAGATCTGGAACGCCTGCACCAGGTGTTCCGCCCAGTGGGCCACCACGACGACCGCGAAGACGCCGAGCGCGGCACGGTGGTATTTACCGTTGAGCGACGCGATGAGACCGGGACGATCCGAATCGAGTGCGGCCATGAAGGGACTCCTTGGGCGAAAGACCGGCCGGTGACGGAAGTCGACGATAGCCCGTGAAACGGCGGCTCAATTACTCCAGATTGCTGATCTGACCTGGAGTACTAGGCCATTCAGCGCACCACGATTCCCTGCGCGGCCTTGGGCGCGGCCGGAATGTGGAACAGTTCCGTGAACAGTTCCAGGTATTCGAAGGCACCCTCGATACGGACCTTCCCGGTTCGCATCGCTTCGGCGGCGGTGAGGTCCCCGCTCAGCAGGTCCTTGATGAACGGGCCCAGCGGTTCGATGACCGCGTCGGCGCCGGGAAGCGCGCCGTCCGCGACCTTCAGCGCGCCGTCTTCGACGATCGCGTGCAGGACCATGTCGCCGGGATGGCGCACTTCGTAGGTGACCTGGACGCCCTTGGCCTTCTCGCTCTGGAAGGTCGTGTACAGCGAGAGGATCGCCGCGTCCTTGGTGAGCACGTCCTCGGGGGCCGGACGGCCGAGCGACCGCGCGCCCCACAGGCCGAGGTCCAGCACGACCTGGTCGAGTTCGCTGCCGTATTCGGTGAGTTCGTAGATCACCGCGGCGTCGAGCTGGGGGAGCACCCGCCGGCGGAGCACCCCGGACTGCTCGAGTTCGTTGAGCCGCGCCGACAGCGTGCTCGCCGAGATCTTGGGCAGACCCGCCTGCAGTTCGGTGAACCGCTTCGGGCCGAGGACGAGGTCACGGACGATCAGCAGCGACCAGCGCTCGCCGATGATCTCCAGCGCGCGGGCGAGGCCGCAGAACTGTCCATAGGTACGACTGCTCATCCGTCGATCCTCACTTTCGTTTCCGTGGTGGGAGCGGGGGTTCACGCGGGTTCACCCTCGGAAAGCAGGCCGTGGTGCAGTACCTGCAATTCGTCGCAGGGCTCGACGCCGAGTTCGTTGTTGAGCCTCGCGCGCACCTGACGGTACGTGGCGAGCGCGTCGGAGCGCCGCCCGCTGCGGCCGAGTACGCGGATCAGCTGCCCGTGCAGGGCCTCGTCCAGCGGGTTCGCGGTGACCAGGGAGCGCAGTTCGCCGATCAGCTCGTGCCGCATCCCGGCCGCGATGTCCGCCTCGATCCGCAGGTGCAGGGTGCTGCGCCGCTGTTCGACGAGGTCGACCGCGTAGGCCGACAGCACCGGTCCACAGTGGACGTTCGAGAGCGGGGGTCCCGACCACAGGTCGAGCGCGGACCGGAAGGCCTTCGCCGCTTCGAGGTGCTCGCCCCGCAGCTGCAGCTCCCGGCCCTTCTGCTGCAGCTCCTGGAACTGGAAGACGTCCACCTGCTGCGGGGCGATCCGGAACACGTACCCCGGCGGCTTCGTGGCCAGCATGGTCTCGCCGTACGGGGCGAGGTCGTTCTCGTCGATGCACTTGCGCAGCTGGTAGACGTAGGTGTGCATCGTGGTGCGGACGCTGCGCGGCGGGTCGTTCGCCCACAGTTCCTGCACGATCGTGTCGATGTGCACGATCTTCCCCGGGCTCATCACCAGCATGGCGAGCACCTGCAGCAGCTTGGGCGTCGTCGGCGCGTAGTCGATCCCGTCCCGCACGAGTTCCAGCGGGCCGAGGAGCGTGAAACGGACGGGGCTCGCGGGCGAGGCCGGGATCGGGTTCGGTGCCGAGCCGTGGTGCGTGTCCGCTACTCGTGATCCGGTGTACATCGCAAGCGCCCTCCAGCTCGATACGCGTCGTGGGCTGTTTCCCAGTACGTCGACAGTGACAGAGCGGCGGGTCGCCGGGCCAGTGAGCCGTCCACCAGGTCCCGCGTGCGTGCGTCCCGGGAAGACGTGGGTTTTTCATATCGGACGCGTGAAACGGACACTGGCCGGTACAAGGCTCCGCGCAGCAGGATTCGAGGACCAATCGACCTTTGGGGGTCTTCATGCGCGAGGCATCGTCCACGCCCGGCTCGGTCAGCGGCGGTCTGGGATTCAAACGGCATCTGCGTGCGGAGATCAGCGAGGGCAACGGTGCCTACCTGTTCTCGGAACAGGGGGTCATCGCGATCCGCGGCGCGCAGGTCGCGTCGGTGGCGGCCCTGCTCGACGGCACCCGTGACCTCGACGGTCTCCTGTCCGCCTGCCCGGACGGGATGAACGCCGAGCAGGTCACCGGGGTGCTGGCCCGGCTGGTCGAGGCCGGTCTGGTCACCGTCCACGTGCCGGAAGAGGCCAGCGGGGACGAACGCGCGCTCGCGTACTGGGACGCGTGCGGTCTCGACGCGTCCGCGGTGGCGGGCCGCCAGAAGCCGGCGACGGCGAGCTTGACCGCGATCGGCCGCGGCGTCGACACCTCGCAGGTCGCGAGCGCGCTGGCCGCGAGCGGCATCGAGGTGGTCGGGACGGCGTCCGAGCTGGCGATCGTGCTGTGCGACGACTACCTCGACCCGAGGCTGGCCGAGATCGACGCGGAGCACCGGCGCACCGGGCGGCCGTGGCTGCTGGCGCGGCCGTCGGGTTCGCAGGTGTGGATCGGGCCGATCATGCAGCCCGGCCGGTCCGGCTGCTGGCACTGCCTGACGAACCGGTTGTGGGGGCACCGGCACGCGGAGGCTTGTGTGCAGGAGGTCCTCGGGCACGACGGTCCTGCCTCGTTCCCGATGCCCGCCGTGCCGCCGCTGACCGCGGCCGCGTCGCAGCTGATCTCCCTCGAAGCGTCCAAATGGCTGGCCGGACACCGCTATCCGGGGCAGCAGGCGGTGTGGATCCTGGACACTCTCGACCTGCAGGGCAGGCTGCACGAACTGCGCCGACGCCCGCAGTGCCCCGAATGCGGGGACGAAGGGATCGTCGCCGCGCGGACCGCCGAGCCGATCGTGCTGCGGGAGGCCAAGAAGGCGACGTCGGGCGGCGGCGGGCACCGCACGCTCACCCCGGTCGAGGTGCTCGACCGCTTCGGCCACCTGGTCAGCCCGGTCACCGGCATCGTCAAGGAGATCGCCCGCGACCCGAGGGCGCCGGCGTTCGTGAACGCGTACCGCTCCGGGCTGAACGTCGCGCGCCGCGTGCGCGGTGAGGCGGGGTTGCAGGCCGGGCTGCGCGGCGACAACGGCGGCAAGGGCGCGAGCCCGATCGACGCCGAGGTCGGCGCGCTGTGCGAGGCGATCGAACGGTTCTCGGCGAACTATCAGGGCGACGAACTGCGGATCCGCGACACCTTCCGCGCGCTCGGCGGCGACGCCGTCCACCCGAACTCGTGCATGCTCTTCGACGAGCGTCAGTACGACGGCCGCGTCGAGTGGAACGCCGAACACGCGAACTTCCAGCACGTCCCCGGCCGGTTCGACACCGAGGCCGCCGTCGACTGGACGCCGCTGTGGTCGCTTTCGCAGCAGCGCCGGAAACTGATGCCGACCGCGTACCTCTACTACGGGGTGCCGCCCGAGTGCGGGATCACCGGGATGCGCGCGGACTCCAACGGCTGCGCGGCCGGAAGCAGCATCGAGGACGCGATCCTGCAAGGGCTGCTCGAACTCGTCGAACGCGACGCCGTCGCGATGTGGTGGTACAACCGGCTTCCCGTGCCCGGCGTCGACATCGCGTCGTTCGACGACCCGTGGGCCGAGGAGATGGTCGGCCAGTACGCGCGGGCCGGCCGGGAACTGTGGGTCCTCGACCTGACCGCGGACCTCGGCGTGCCGGTGATGGTCGCGCTGTCCAGAAGTATCGCCGGGCCGCGCGAGAACGTCATGATGGGCTTCGGTGCCCATCTGGACCCCAGGACGGCGCTGAGGAGGGCGGTCAGCGAGCTCAACCAGATGATCCCGGCGGTGCTCCCGAACGACGTCGAACTCGACGACCCCGACGCGTCGAAATGGCTCCGGTACGCCACGGTCGCGAACCAGCCGTACCTCCTTCCGGCACCGGGGCGGTCGGCGAAACGCGCCGCGGACTTCAAGTTCGTCCGGCGGCCCGATGTCCGGGACGACGTGGAGAGCTTGGTACGCAAGCTTTCCGCATTGGGAATGGAGACGCTCGTGCTGGATCAGACCAGGCCCGACATCGACCTCCCGGTGGTCCGGGTGGTCGTTCCTGGGCTGCGTCCGTTCTGGAGCCGCTTCGCCCCCGGACGGCTGTTCGACGTGCCGGTGCGGATGGGCAGGCTCGCCGAACCGACCCCGTACGAACGGCTCAATCCCTTCCCCATGTTCTTGTAGATCCGGCTGGAGCAGCAGTTGACGACAGATTCCCCCGGCGGTGTGGCCGAAACGATCCCCTTGTGGTCGCTCACCGACGACAGCCTTGTCGAGATCGGTGAGGACGGCTCGCTGGTGGTCGTCACCCGCTGGGGCGAGTACGAGTTCGGCCACGCGGAACCGCTGGTGCGGGAGTCGTTGCGGCGGATGGCTTTGGGGCCGGTCTCGCTCGCGAACGTGACCTCGTCCTGGGAGCCGGTCGAGCGGGAGCCCGATCTCGAAGGCGAGCTCAGCTGGACGGCAGAGGGAGCCGACGCGCTGCGGCAGGCGCTCAAGGAACTCGGCGGTTCCGTGGTGCGCTCGCTCGGCCTCGCCGACGGCCGCGGGCCGCTGCTGTCGGTGGTCCCGGTGGTGCTCGCGCCGGTGTTCACGACGGCGGAGATCCCGCCGACGCGCCCGATCCGGTTGTCCCGCTTCAGTTCCCTGCGCTCCGACGCCGACGGGATGGGGCTGGAGTCGCCTTCCGCGCGGTATCGCGTCGTGCTGTCCCAGCCGTGGGCGGTACACGTCGCGGCGACCCTGGCCGTCGCGAAATCGGTCGGGGAGATCGCGTCCACGACGGGTATCGACGCCGGGGTGGTCGGCGCGATCGTGTCGTATCTGGTCGCCGCGGGTGTCGTCCAGGTCGCCGGGGAAAACGGCCGGTTCGCCGAGGACGAGGATCCCGAACTGGGCCTGTGGTCCCCGGACGAACTGTCGTTCCACACCACCAGCCGGACCTGGCGGCCCGGTGGCCCGGCCGATCTGCCAGGGCTCGGGAAACCGCCGGTGGTCAAGGCCGCCACCGGCGACGGCCCGGCACACGCCCTGTACCGGCCGGACCTGGACGACCGCGCGCGGACCGATCCGACGCTGACGGCGTTGCTGGAGCACGACCACACCTGCCCCGAATTCACCGAGGGCGCGCTGTCCGCCGAACAGATCGGCGAGTTCCTGTTCCGCGGTGCGCGGATCCGGTCGATCGGGCCCGCGCATCTCCCGAACGGGCCCGCGCACAGTGCCTCGCAGCGGCCGTACTTCAGCGTCGCCTGCCTGTACGAGCTGGAGTTGTACGTCTCGGTCAACCGGTGCTCGGGGCTGGATCGCGGGATCTACCACTACGACCCGCTGGAGCATCGGCTCGTCCTTGTCAACGACGACGAGGCCGATCTCGACGCGATGCTCGACATGGCGATGATCGGCGGCGGCAACCATCAGCGGCCTTCGGCGCTCATCACCGTGACCGCGCGGATGCCGCGGATGGCGTCCGTGCTCGGCGGAGGCGCGTACGCCACGACGCTGGCGCATGTCGGTGCCCTGCAACAGACGCTGTACCTCGTCGCCCGCGCCATGGGGCTGGCCGCGCACGCCGTCCCGGTGGACGCCGGCGACCGCGTCGACCGCGCCCTCAAACTCGACTGGCCCGCCGAGGTGAGTGTCGGCGAGTGCGTGCTCGACCTCCCGGTCTGAGCCTTCTGAGCGGTAAGGCACGGTGCTCCCAATGTGGCATTGGGGACGCTGAGCGTCTCCCATGTGGCATTGGGGGCATGGTCGGTCCCACGCGAACGGCTGGGTCTCCATCGCGAGTCGAGTGCTCCGAAATCGCCGCCGCGTTTGCTGTCAGCAGAGGAAAAGCGACAGCGAATCCGAGGTTGGTCTGATGCAGCTACGAACAGTCGCCATGGCGGCGAACGAGAAAGGCGTCACCGAACCCGGTCGGCTCCCCGAGCCGGCGTCCCCCTTGCAACCTGCGGTGCTGCAGGCCATCTCATCGATGCACGCGAGGTACTTCGACCCGATCACCTTGAGCGACCTGGCATCGGAAGTCTTCGTCAGCCCGTTCCACTTCTCGCGGATCTTCACCAAGGCGACCGGGGTCACCCCCGGCCGGTACCTCACCGCGATCCGGCTCTTCGAAGCGAAACGACTGCTGCTGACGACATCGCTGACGGTGTCGGACATCGTGTGCAGCGTCGGCTACAGCAGCGTGGGCACCTTCACCAGCCGTTTCACCCGTGCGGTCGGGATGACCCCGACCCAGTACCGTGACCCCGAGGTCGGCGAACTGCTCGTCGCGCTGGCCCCGCATTTCCAGCGGCTCCCGACGCTGGAAGCCTTGCACAGCGCCGGAATGGGCAGCGCCACGATGCGCAGCGGCACCGGCACGATCAGCGTGCGCGTCGAGACCCCGCGCGGCGCGGGTCCGGCGAGTGTCCTCATCGGACTGTTCGCCGAGTCGATCCCGCAGTGCGGCCCGGTCGCGTTCGGCGGCAGGGCGAATGTCCTGTCCGCGGACATCGAGATCCAGAACGTCCCCGAGGGCAGGTGGACCGTGATCGGGGTGGCCGAGCACGCCGCCGGGACCGCGGCTTCCGCGTTCTCCGTCGGCACCCTGCCCGGCAGGGTCGACATCACCCGGTACGGCCGGGTGCATCTGCGGATGCCGATGCGCGCTCCCCGGCCGACCGACGCGCCGATGGCGATCACCCTCGCCGGCGGTCCGACGTCGGCGGGCAACCGGATGACCATGCCCGCTCCCGACTACCTGCGCGCGGTGGCCTGACCGAAGGTGTTCCCGCGTTCTCCCGGTCTCGCAAACCGGGAGAACCGGGGCGCAACCGCGGAGTAGCCGCGCCCTCGTCGCGCGTGTGAGCCTTTAACCAATCCAGAATTCGAATCCACCCGTTAGGGGGAGAGTGCGTTGGGCAATGGTTGGCGCACGATCAGACGTCGCATGATCACGCCGGATGTCTCCGAGACCACGCTGGAGAAGCGGGGTTTCCACAAGAAGAGCCCAGCCGCTCAGGAATTGCTGGAGACCGTCGGTGAGAAATTCCTGCTCGGCTATGCGCACGCGGTCGAAGCGCGTACCGCCGGGCAGGCCGAAGAATGGCTGGAGCGTATTCCGGTCAAATTCCGCGGCTTCGCCTACGAAGGCGCGGGAATGGGGTACGGAATGCTGGACGGCCTGCCGGGCGGCGGCCGGGGGCATATCGCGGACTTCCTCGACGGTCCCGCCGAGAAGCACGACTACATCATCTACGTCGGTGTCGGCTGGGCGATGGCGCGGCTGCCGCGGTTCCGCTGGCCGTCCGCCGAGGATTTCGACCCGTTGCTGCGCTGGCTGGTGCTCGACGGGTACGGCTTCCACCAGGCCTACTTCAAGACGGCGAAGTACATCGACGGGCAGTTCCAGGACCCGGACTTCTCCTGGCCGCCCGGTAACGACGGCTACTCGTCGAGGGCGATCGATCAGGGCATCGGACGGGCGTTGTGGTTCATCTGCGGCACCGACGTCGATCTGGTCGCCGACACGATCGCGCGTTTCCCGGAGCGGCGGCACGGAGACCTCTACGCCGGCATCGGGCTCGCCTCGACCTACGCGTGCGGTGTCACCGGCGACGAACTGCGGAAGCTGGCCGAGTTCGCCGGTGAGCACCGCGGGAATCTGGCACAGGGCAGTGCTTTCGCCGCCGAAGCCCGCGTCCGCGCCGGGCTGCTGATCCCCGAGACCGAGGTCGCCACGCAGGCGATCTGCGGGCTGCCGGCCGAACGGGCCGCGGCCATCACCCAGGAGGTGCGCCCCGCGACCGTGGTCGACGGCGAACTCCCGGCATTCGAAACCTGGCGACAGCGCATCGCCGCCGAGGTTCTCAACTCTGGAGGTGCAGGGAAATGACCGCGACCTTGGGCTGGCTCCGCAAGCAGCTTGCGGGCATCGTGGCGCTGGTGCTGATGGCGGGACTGTTCGTGGTGGCCCAGCTGCCGACGGTCTCGACCGCCGAGGCCGACACGATGGCTTCGAAGTACGCGTTCGAACCGCTGACGATCGCCTTGCCGGAGGCGGCGAAGAGCCAGTCGATCCGGACGGTCAACAAGGACTACGAGCACATCCGGGCCTGGATCTCCTCGGTCGGTGCCGCGATCGCGGTCAACGACCTCGACGGGGACGAGCTCGCGAACGATCTGTGCTTCGTCGACCCGCGCAGCGACCAGCTGGTGATCACCCCGACGCCGGGCAAGGGCGGCGAGCGCTACGCGCCGTTCGCGCTCGACGCGGCGCCGCTGCCGATGGGCAAGTACATCGCGCCCATGGGTTGTGTGCCCGCGGACTACAACGAGGACGGCAGGGTCGACCTGCTGGCCTACTACTGGGGCCGGACCCCGATCCTGTTCCTCTCGAAACCGGGCGCGACCAAGCTCGAGCCCAAGGCCTACGAGCCGGTGGAACTGGTGCCGGGCAACAACTCCAAGAACGGCGAGTACGCCGGTCCCTTGTGGAACACCAACGCCGCCTCGGTCGGTGACTTCGACGGCGACGGCCACCAGGACATCTTCATCGGCAACTACTTCCCCGACAGCGCTGTACTGGACGACCGCGTCCAGGGCGGGGTCGAGATGAACAAGTCGATGTCGCACGCGGACAACGCGGGTGGCAAGTACATCCTGCGGTTCACCGGCGCGACCCAGGGCGCGAAGCCGACCGCGACGTTCGCCCTCGACGACAAGGCCATCCCTGCCGACGCCCAGGGCGGCTGGTCGCTGGCGGCCAGCGCGACCGACGTCGACGGGGACAACCTGCCGGAGCTCTACATCGGCAACGACTTCGGGCACGACCGCCTGCTGTACAACAAGTCCCGCCCCGGTCACGTCGAATTCGCCGAGGTGAAGGGTGTTCGCGGGCCGAACGAGCCGAAGTCGAAGGTGCTCGGCAACGACTCCTTCAAGGGCATGGGCGTCGACTTCGCCGACCTCGACCACGACGGTCTCTACGACCTGTACGTCAGCAACATCACGACGTCCTGGGGGATCGAGGAAAGCCACTTCCAGTTCATGAACACCGCCAAGGACACCGCGGATCTGCGTGGCCGTCTGCAGGGCGGCGAGGCGCCGTGGGTGGACCGCAGCGCGCAGGCCGGCACCGCGTGGTCCGGCTGGGGCTGGGACGTGAAGATCGCCGACTACAACAACAGCGGCGAATCGGTGATCACGCAGGCGACCGGATTCGTCAAGGGTGACGTCAACCGCTGGCCGCAGCTGCAGGAACTGGCGACGTCGAACGACGAACTGCTGAAGCACCCGTCCTTCTGGCCGAACATGGTGGCCGGTGACGACGTCGGCGGCGACCACACCCTGCACTTCTGGGCCAAGGGTTCCGACGGCCGCTACACCGACCTGGCCCCGCGCCTCGGTCTCGCCGTCCCGGTGCCCACCCGCGGTATCGCCACCGGTGACGCCGACGGTGACGGCAAGCTCGACTTCGCGGTGGCCCGCCAGTGGGAGCAGCCGATCTTCTACCACAACGTCAGCCCCGACTCCGGGTCGTACCTGAACCTGAAGCTGGTGCACGACAAGGCTTCGGCGGACGGTCCGCTCAAGGCGGCGGGCACCGCGGCGATCGGCGCGCAGGTCACCGTCGTCACCCCCGACGGCAAGAAGTACATGGACCGCGTCGACGGTGGCAGCGGCCACTCCGGCAAGCGCAGCCACGAGATCCAGATCGGACTCGGCAAGGTCACCGGGCCGGTGAAGGTGAGCCTGCAATGGCGCGACCTGACCGGGACCATCCGCACCCAGGAGGTCCAGCTGACCCCGGGCAGCCACACGTTCCAGCTCGGCGCTCAGGCTAAGGAGAAGTGACCGTCATGGCTGAGCAGACACTCACCGCACCCAAGAGCAACAAGACGATCACGGCCCTTCGCCGGTTCGCGATCTCGATCACCGTCTTCAACATCATCGGCTACACCGTGCTCGGTTTCGAGCAGCCCTACACCTATCCGTTCATCGCGCTGGCGACGGCGTACACCACGGAAATCCTGCTGGAGATCATCGGGGCGCGGGCACAGGGCCGTCCGGTCCGCTTCCGCGGCAACGGGTTCAAGGGGCTGGTGGAGTTCCTCTTCCCGGCGCATATCACCGGTCTCGCGCTGAACATGCTCACCTACGTCAACGACCAGGTGCTGGTCATGATCTTCGGCGTCGTGGTCGCCGTCGGCGCCAAGTGGGTCCTCCAGGCCCCGGTGCGCGGCAGGCTCCGCCACTACATGAACCCGTCGAACTTCGGCATCACGATCATCCTGCTGGTGTTCCCGTGGGCGAGCATCGCGCCGCCGTATCACTTCACCGAGCAGGTCGACTCGTGGGTCGGCTGGCTGATCGTCGGCATCATCATCGTGTCGGGCACGGTGCTCAACGCGATGCTGACCCAGCGGATGTGGCTGATCGGCGCCTGGCTGATCACCTTCGCGTTGCAGGCGATCATCCGTGGCCTGCTGTTCGACACCGCGATCCCCGGCGCGCTCGGGATGATGACCGGGGTGGCGTTCGTGCTCTACACGAACTACATGGTCACCGACCCCGGCACGACACCGTCGAAGCCCGCGTCGCAGGTCCTGTTCGGTTCGGGCGTGGCGCTGGCGTACGGGTTCTTCATGGTGGTCCACGTGTCGTACGGCCTGTTCCTCGCCACCGCGCTGGTCTGTCTCATCCGCGGGATGTTCCTGTGGGGCCTGCACTTCTCCAAGAAGGCGACCGAGAAGTGGGAGGCCGAGCAGGCGAAGTCGGCCGACGTCACGAGCCTGCCGAAGCCGGCCGAGAAGCCGGAAACCGGGGCCGTGGCGGCATGACCCACGAGGCGGAACTCAGCCGGGCGGCGCGTCTCGCGCCGCCCGGCCCGCCGCGCCGGGCGACCTTCGGTCTGCTGAAGAAGCTCTTCACCGACCGGCTGGCGCTCATGTCGGATTCGGCGGAGGCGCACGGGGACGTCGTCCGGATCGCGATCGGGCCCAAGACGATGTACCTGGTGAACCACCCCGAACTGGCGAAACACGTGCTCGCGGACAACGCGGCCAACTACCACAAGGGAATCGGCCTCCAGGAGGCGCGGCGGGCGCTCGGCGACGGGCTGCTCACCAGCGACGGCGACGTCTGGAAGAAACAGCGCCGGACCATCCAGCCGGTGTTCCAGCCCAAGCGGATCGCGCGGCAGGCCTCTGTCGTCGCGAACGAGGTCGAAGGCCTCGTCAAACGCTTGCGGGACACCGAAGGCCCGGTAGAGATCCTGCACGAGATGACCGGGCTGACGCTCGCCGTGCTCGGCAAGACCCTGCTCGATTCCGACCTCGGCGGCTTCACGTCGCTGGGGCATTCGTTCGAGGCCGTGCAGGACCAGGCGATGTTCGAAGCGGTGACGCTGAGCATGGTCCCGCAGTGGGCCCCGCTGAAGAAACAGCTGCGGTTCCGGGAATCCCGGGACGACCTCCGCCGGATCGCCGAGGAACTCGTCGAGCAGCGGCTGGCGAACCCGGTCGAGGGCGGCGAGGACGTGTTGTCCCGCCTCATCGCGACGGACGGGACCCGCGAGCAGATGCGGGACGAGCTCATCACCCTGCTGCTCGCCGGGCACGAGACGACGGCGAGCACCCTGGGCTGGGCGTTCCACCTCCTCGACGAACACCCCGACGTCGCGGCGAAACTGCGTGCCGAGGCCGACGCGGTGCTGGGCGACCAGCTGCCGACGCACGACGATCTGCACCGGTTGCCGTACACGGCCAGGGTCGTCGAAGAGGTCATGCGGCTGTACCCGCCGGTGTGGCTGCTGCCGAGGGTGGCGCAGGCCGACGACGAGATCGGCGGCTACCACATCCCGGCCGGATCCGACGTCGTCGTCGTGCCCTTCACCCTGCACCGGCATCCGGCGTTCTGGCCGGAGCCGGAGAAATTCGATCCGGACCGGTTCGATCCGGACCGGCCGAGCGGGCGGCCCCGGTACGCCTACATCCCGTTCGGCGCGGGGCCGCGGTTCTGCATCGGCAACAGCCTCGGCGTGATGGAGGCCGTTTTCGTGCTGACGATGGTCCTGCGCGATCTCGAACTCAGGAAGGTCCCAGGCTACGACGTGGTCCCCGAAGCGATGCTGTCGCTGCGGGTGCGCGGCGGGCTGCCGATGACGGTGCACACCAGGAACAGGAGGTAGGTTCCGTGGATTCGGACGAACAGGTCAAGGTGTCCACTTTGGAGGCCTACGCGGACACGATCTTGCCGGGCGAGAAGCGGTTCCCCGGGGATCACGCGATCGCCGGCGCCTCGCCGGGGCCGGGCGCGGTGGTGGCGGGCGCGCTCGAACTGCTGCACACCGAGGCGACCGGGGTGACCGTCGGGCTGCCCTATCTGGCGCAGGCCCTCAACGATCACGCGAAGATCCACGCCAAGGAAAACGACCTCGAACTCGACGAGGCCCTGCCGCCGTTCGTCGCATTGTCCTTTGCGGACAGAACGGCACTCGTGCGGTCGCTGACCGCGCCGGGCCATCCGGAGAAGGACGGCTGGGTCAGCCTCGCCTTGTTCTGCAACATGGCCTTCGACAGCGCGGCGCACAAGCACACCGCCGAAGCGATCGCCGAGGGGCACCCCGGCCTGCTGGCGATGGGATACACCGCGCCGGACGAAGACGGCCTGTGGCGGTTCCCGAAGTTCTCCTACCGTCGCGAACTGGCGCGACTCCACCCTGACACCACGCCTTCCGGGAGTCCGGCATGAGCGAGCCTGCGAGCGAATCATCAACACAGTGCCCGGTCATGCGACGCAAAGCGACCCACTGCGAGGAGAAGGCATGACTGCCTATGACAAGACCGACGTCGTCATCGTCGGCAGCGGGTTCGGTGGCTCCATCCCCGCCTACCACTTGGCCGCGGGCGGGGCGAAGGTCACCGTGCTGGAACGCGGGCCGTGGCTGGAGACGAAGGAGTTCGAGCACGACTACCTGCTCGGCTCGTCCTACACCAGGGCCTTCGATTTCGTCGTCGGCGACGGGATGAGCGTGCTCGGCGGGAACTGCGTCGGCGGCGGCAGCGTGGTGTACTTCGCCGCGATGCCGCGCGCGCCGAAGTTCGTGTTCGAGCGCCACGGCGGCATCGGCAGGCGGATGTGGCCGTCGGTGCTGACGCGGGACACCCTGGAGCCTTGGTACGACCGGGTTTCGGATTCGCTTCCGGTGTCCACACAGGACTGGAACGACGTCTCGTACGCGGGCGGGCTGTGGGCCGCGTTGTGCGACCACTCCGGCCGGACCGCGAACCCGGCGCCGGTCGCGGTGGACAACGACCGCTGTGTGAACTGCAACTTCATGATGGCGGGCTGCCGGTTCGACGCGAAACGCTCGCTGCTGACCAACTATCTGCCCGCCGCGCTCGCACACGGGGCGAAGATCCGGCCGCTGCACGAGGTCCAGCGCATCGAGCGGATCGACGACGGCGACTACCGCGTGCACTTCAACGTCGTCGACGACACGGACTACCGGGCGCAGACCGGCAGCGGGACGATCGACGCGAAGGTCGTCATCATCGCCGCGGGCGCGGGGGCGACGCCGGTGATCCTGCAGCGTTCGGAGGCGGCGCTGGGCACCATGCCGCACGCGGTCGGCCGGTACTTCTCCGGCAACGGTGAGCGGCTCAACACCGCGATCATCGACGAGGAGCGGGTCCGCGAGGTGCTCGGGCTGTCCCGTGAGGACGGCAAGGTCTACGAGGCCAACCACATCGGCAAAGGCCCGACCGTGGCGAACTGGGACAAGCTCGACGGTTCGCTTCCGGAGTACGAGCGGTACTCGCTGGAGCAACTGTACTTCCCGCCAGGGCTCGGCACGATCCTCGCGCAGGTGCCCGACGGAGACGAACCGCGATGGTTCGGCGCGCAGAAGAAGGAGATCCTCAAGAAGTGGTCGTCCTGGCTGACCATCTTCCTGATGACCGAGGACGACAACGAGGGCGTCTTCGGCGCGCCGCCGCCCACCGGCAACGCGTACCGCATCTCCCAGCAGATGCTCGGCCGCGGCCCGCTGAAGTACGACCCGACGCCGAACACCCTGCACGGCTGGTCGCTGGCCGACGCGGAGTGCAAGGAGATCCTCGAGAAGGACGGCCTGGCGAAGGTGTCGCCGTGGACCAACGACGTCGTCGGCGCGTACACCGTGCACCCGCTGGCGTCGTGCCGGATCGGTGACGACCCGGAGACCTCGGCGCTGCACCCGAACCACGAACTCCGCAACCATCCCGGGATCTTCGTGACCGACAGCGCCTCCGTGCCGGGCGCGCTGACGGTGAATCCGGCGATGACGATCGCGGCGCTGGCCGAACGTTCGGTACCGGGCATCGTGCGGGCGTTGCAGGCACGCGGTGTCGACGTCACGTACGGCGCGCCTGCTCCGGACGGCTCGATCACCGGACGGCGGGCGGTCAGCAAGCTGTCGCTGGTCGCCGGGAGCTGAGCATGGCGCCCGCGCTGGTGAGACTCGCGCTGAGACGGGTGCTGCGCGAAGTCCGGTACGTCCGGCCGGTCCCGTACGGCCGGGCGACCGGGCTCGTGCGCGACGTCTACCGTCGGCTGGAACGCGAATTCGGCATGCTGGCCCCGCCGGTGGCACTGCATTCGCCGTCACCGACCGTGCTCGCGGCGAGTTGGGTGATGCTGCGGGAATCGCTGGTGGCGGCGGGGGCGACGAGCCGGGCGGACCGGGAGGTCGTCGCGACACTGGTGTCGCGGGCGAACTCGTGCCCCTACTGTGTCGAGGTCCATGGGATGGCGCTGGATTCGCTCGGGCGTTCCTCGGAGGCTTCAGCGATCGCCGAAGGGCGGCCTGTCGCGGATCCGTTCGCCGGGGCGTTGTCCGTGGCGGCCAGGGCGGAGCTGACCGCCGTCGCGTTCACGTTCCACTACCTGAACCGGGTGGTGAGCGTGTTCCTCGGGCCGTCACCGCTGCCTTCGAACGTGCCGGATTCGGCACGTTCGAAGGCGAAGACCGTCCTCGGGCGGCTCCTTCGCCCGGCGTCGGCGGCACTGCCCGGTGAGTCGCTGGACTTGCTTCCGGCAGGGTCGCGGGATTTCTCCTGGGCTGCGGGGAATCCGATCATGGAGGACGCGTTCTCCCGCGCCGCGTCGGCTTTCGCCTCGCTGGCGGTGCCCTCGGAGGTACGGGAAGTCGTGGCGCGAGAACTGTCCACATGGGACGGTTCCGCGCCAGGATTGAGCCGTTCGTGGGTGGACGCCTTCGACGATCCGGCGGTCCGGCTGGCCTTGGTGGTGGCGAAGGCGCCCTATCAGGTCGACGATGCTTTGGTGACCGCCGCCGGCTTGGGCGATCGAGAGCTGGTCGAGCTCGTGGGGTGGACGAGTTTCGCCGCGGCCGCCCACCGCGTCTCGCTATCGAGCTCGCCTTCAACAACATGAGAGAAGACTTCTCGCCCTGCTCCGGTTCATGCTTGACCGGACTGCAGGTGCGGACGGCGCCCTCGTTCCCGGAACAGGGTTCTGGCGCCGAGACTCCGATTCCGTGACTTGAGTGGTTGAGAGCTAGGGGAGTGCGGTGGCATGAGCGTTGAGCGGATTTCGATTGTCGGTATCGGTCTCCGATACCCGGACGCCGGTTCCCCGGAAGAACTGTGGGAGAACGTCCTCGCCGGCCGCCGGGCGTTCCGGAGGCTGCCCGACGAGCGGATGAACCGCGAGGACTACTACTCGCCCGACCCCGAGGCTCCGGACCGTTTCTACGCCCAGAAGGCCGCGGTCCTCCGGGACTACGAGTTCGACCGGATCAAGTACAAGGTCGCGGGCAGTACGTTCCGCTCGACCGACACCACGCACTGGCTCGCCCTCGACGTCGCCGCGCAGGCGCTGGCGGACGCGGGTTTCCCCGAGGGTGACGGGCTGCCGCGGCCCAACACCGGTGTGGTCATCGGCAACAGCCTCACCGGCGAGTTCTCGCGGGCCAACATCATGCGGCTGCGCTGGCCGTACGTGCGCCGGACCATCGCGGCGGCGCTCGCCGAGCGCGGCTGGGCCGACGGCGACACCGCCGAATTCCTCCACGATCTCGAGGTGCAGTACAAGGCGCCGTTCCCGGAGATCGACGAGGACTCCCTCGCGGGTGGGCTGGCGAACACGATCGCCGGCCGGGTCTGCAACTTCTTCGACTTCGGCGGCGGCGGTTTCACCGTGGACGGTGCCTGCTCGTCGTCGCTGCTCTCCGTGGTCACGGCGGCGAACGCGCTTTCGGAGGGCGACCTCGACGTCGCCGTCGCGGGGGGTGTCGACTTGTCGATCGACCCGTTCGAGGTGATCGGGTTCGCCAAGACCGGCGCGCTCGCCAAACGGGAGATGAAGGTCTACGACGCCGATTCCAACGGTTTCTGGCCCGGCGAGGGTTCCGGCATGCTCGTGCTGATGCGCGAGGAGGACGCGATCGCGCAGGGCAAGCGGATCTACGCCACCATCGGCGGCTGGGGTGTCTCCTCCGACGGCAAGGGCGGCATCACCCGCCCCGAGGCGTCGGGTCACCGTCTCGCGCTCAAACGGGCCTACGAGAAGGCCGGCTACGGGGTCGAGACCGTTTCGTACTTCGAAGGGCACGGCACCGGGACCGCGCTGGGCGACGCCACCGAGATCGAGGCGCTGTCCACCGCCCGACGCGACGCCGACCCGCTCGCCGACCCCGCCGCGCTGAGCACGATCAAGGGCAACATCGGCCACACCAAGGCCGCGGCGGGGGTAGCCGGGTTGATCAAGGCCGCGCTGGCGGTCTATCACCAGGTCATCCCGCCCGCGACCGGCCACTTCGAACCGCACGAGTCGCTGGTCGGCGATTCCGCGCGGATGTACGTCCCGGCCGAGGCCGGGCTGTGGCCCTCGGACCACCCGGTCCGCGCGGGTGTCTCCGCGATGGGGTTCGGCGGCATCAACTCGCACGTCACCGTCACCGAAGCGCCGGGTGCGGCCCGGCGCAAGGAACTCGACGAGAAGACCCGGTCGCTGGTCGCCGGACGTCAGGACAGCGAGCTGCTGCTCCTCGACGCCGACGACGCCGCGTCGCTGCGTGGCAAGGTGACCGGTCTGCTGGAGGTCGTCCCGAAGCTGTCGTTCGCGGAGCTCGCGGACCTGGCGGGCACGCTTTCCGCGGAACTGTCCGGGAAATCGGTCCGCGCCGCGGTCGTCGCGGCCAACCCCGAGGACGCCGAGCGCAAGCTGGCCAAGCTCCTCGACCTTCTCGGCGAGGGAGAGCCGGAGGTCTTCTCCTCCCGCGAAGGCATCTTCGCCAGTGCGCGTTCGACGGACCCGAAGATCGGATTCCTGTTCCCCGGTCAGGGTTCCGGGCAGGGCACGGTCGGCGCGCTGCGCAAGCGCTTCGGGCACGCCGACGACATCTACCGCGCCGCTGGCCTGTCCACCGGCGCGGACCAGGTCGCCACCGACGTCGCGCAGCCGCGGATCGTCACCGGCTCGCTCGCCGGGCTCCGGGTGCTGAAGAGCCTCGGCATCGAAGCGCGGACGGTCGCGGGGCACAGCCTCGGTGAACTGACCGCCTTGCACTGGGGCGGCGCGCTCACCGAACGCGAAGTCCTCCGCCTGGCCAAGATCCGCGGCAAGGTGATGGCGACCGCGAGCGACGGAAACGGTGCCATGGCGGGGATCGCCGCCACCCCGGGGGTCGCCGAGCGGCTCGCCGAGGGCGAAGAGGTGGTCATCGCGGGGTACAACGCTCCCGAGCAGACCGTCCTTTCCGGACCGGCGGACGCCATCGACCGGGTGGTCGCCCGTGCTCGCGCGGAAGGTGTCACCGCCACCCGCATCAACGTCTCGCACGCGTTCCACTCGCCCGCGGTCGTCCCGGCCGCCGAGGCGATGACCGGCGAACTCGCCACGTTCGACTTCGCCAGGCTCGACCGGCCGGTCGTCTCCACGGTGACCGGCGACGTCCTGCACGCCGCCGAGGACCTGCGTGACCTGCTGCGCGATCAGGTGGTCCTGCCGGTCCGCTTCCGTGAGGCGGCCGCGAAGGTCGCCGAGCGCAGCGACCTGGTGATCGAGGTCGGCCCCGGCCGCGTGCTCACCGGGCTGTTCGGCGCGATCGCGCCCGGCACCCCGGCGCTCGCGGTCGACACCGACAGCCCGACGCTGGCTTCGGTGCTGAAGGTGGCCGGCGCCGCGTTCGCGTTCGGCGCCCCGCTGGAGACGTCCGCGCTCTTCGACGGCCGTGTCGTGCGGGCACTGCCGGTGGACGGGAAGTTCTCGTTCCTCACCAGCCCGTGCGAGGCCGCGCCGTCCATCGACGCGGAACTGGCCCGCGACCGCGTCACCGACCCCACCGCACCCGCCGCCGCCACGACCGGGGCGACGACGGAAAGCGGCGGCAGCAGCACCCTCGAACTGCTGCGGAAACTCGCCTCCGAGCGGGTCGAACTGCCGCTCGAAGCGGTCACCGCCGACACACATCCGCTCGACGACCTGCACCTTTCGTCGATCACCGTCGGTCAGCTCGTCAACGACGTGACCCGTGCGCTCGGCCGTCCGGCGCTGGAGGGCATGCCGAACTTCGCGACCGTCTGCCTCGGCGAACTCGCCGACATGATCGACGAACTCGCGCAGACCGCCAAACCCGCCGACAGCAACCAGGCCGAGGTCGCCGGAGTCGGGCCGTGGGTCCGGCCGTTCGCGGTCGAGTACGTCGTCGCGCCGAAGCCGTCGCCCGACCTCACGCCGGGAGCCGCCGGCCTTTCGCAAGCGGAGTGGACGGCGTTCGCCCCGGAGGGCCACCCGCTGGCGGAGCCGCTGCGCGCGGCGCTGGCCACCGCGGGCGTCGGCGACGGTGTCGTCCTGTGCCTGAACGCGGACAGCGACTCCGGTGACGTGGGCTTGTTCCTGGACGCGGGCCGCGCGGTGCTGTCCGCGCCCAACGGCACGCGGTTCGTCGTGGTGCAGCACGGTCTCGGTGCCTCAGGCCTGGCTAAGACGCTGCGGCTGGAAGACCCGTCGGCCAGGACCACGATCGTCGACCTCGCCGACGTCCGCCCGGCGGACCCCGAGGCCATCCGTGCCGCGGTGTCCACCGTGGTCACCGAAGTGGCGGCCACCAACGACTTCAGCGAAGTCCGCTACGACTCCGCCGGTGTCCGCACGGTGCCGAAGCTCGGTGCCCTCAAACCGTCCGAAGCCGAAGGGACCCCGCTGGGCGTCGAAGACGTCCTGCTCGTCACCGGCGGCGGCAAGGGCATCACCGCGGAGAGCGCTTTGGCGCTGGCCAAGGATTCCGGCGCGAAACTCGCGCTGCTCGGCCGCAGCGACCCTGCCGACGACGCCGAACTGTCGGAGAACCTCGGCCGGATGGCGGCGGCGGGCATCACCTACCGCTACGAACGCGCCGACGTCACCGACGCCCGTCAGGTGGCCGACGCCGTCAACCGGATCCAGGACGGGTTCGGACCGGTCACCGCGGTACTGCACGGCGCGGGCCGCAACGAGCCCGCCGCGCTGTTCTCCTTGACCGAGGAGACCTTCCGCAAGACGCTGGCCCCGAAGATCGGCGGCCTCAACGCCGTCCTCGACGCCGTCGACAAAGACAAGATCAAGCTGCTGGTGACCTTCGGCAGCATCATCGGACGGGCGGGGCTGCGCGGTGAGGCGCACTACGCCACGGCCAACGACTGGATGACGGAACTGACCGTCCGCTTCGGCCGCGAGCACCCCCAGGCCCGCGCGATCGCCCTCGAATGGTCGGTCTGGTCGGGGACCGGGATGGGCGAGAAGCTCGGCGTCGTCAGCGCGTTGATGCGCGACGGCATCACCCCGATCCCGACCGAGGAGGGCATCGAGATCCTCCGCCAGGTCGTCGGCGATCCGGCCGCCCCGTCGGTACTGGTCGTCTGCGGCCGGACAGCGGGACTGGTCACCCTGCCGGTGGAGAAACGCGAACTGCCGCTGACCCGCTTCGTCGACCGCGCCGTCGTGCACTACCCGGGGGTCGAGCTGATCACCGAGGCCGACCTTTCCGCGGGCAGTGACCCGTATCTTGCCGACCATCTGCTCGACGGCCAGCTGCTGTTCCCGGCGGTGATCGGCATGGAGGCGATGACCCAGGTCGCCAAGGCCGCGCTGGGCGTGGAAACCCTGCCGGCACCGGTGTTCTCCGACGTCGAGTTCCTGCGCCCGATCATCGTCTCGCCGGGCGGGTCGACCACGATCCGGCTCGCCGCGCTGGCCAGGGACGCCGAAACGGTGGACGTGGTGCTGCGCAGCGGGGAGACCGGGTTCAGCGCCGACCACTTCCGCGCCCGGCTGCGGTTCTCCCGGCCCGACCCGCTGGGTGACACCGTCGTCCGCGACGTCGCGCTGCCGCCGGTCCCGGTCGACCCGACGACCGAGCTCTACGGCACGGTCCTGTTCCAGGGCAAGCGATTCCAGCGGGTCACCGGATATCGCCGGGCAGGCGCCCGGCACGCGGTCGCGGAGATCGCGACCGGCGCCGAGGTCGACTGGTTCGCGCCGTTCCTTCCGCAGGAACAGCTTCTGGCCGACCCTGGCACCCGCGACGCGATGATGCACGCGATCCAGTGCTGCGTCCCGGACGCGACCCTGCTGCCGCAAGGAATCGAGCGGCTGTACCTGGCCGAGCCCGGCGAGCAGGACCCGGAGTACGTGCTCCTCGACGCCCGCGAGCGTTCGCAGGACGGCGACAGCTACCTCTACGACCTCGACGTCCGCAACCCCGACGGGAAGCTCGTCGAGCGGTGGGAAGGGCTGAAACTGCGCGCGGTGCGCAAACGTGACGGCGAAGGGCCTTGGGTCCCGTCGATGCTCGGGTCCTATTTGGAGCGTTCCGTCGAACGACTGCTCGGCTCGTCCCGCGCGATCGTCGTCGAACCGGACCCGGTGGGCGTTGCGGTGGAGACCACGCCGGAACGGAGGGCGCAGACGGCCTTGGCCGCCGGCCGCGCCGTCGACCGCCCGCTCGAGATCCGCTACCGGCCGGACGGGAAACCGGAAGCCGACGGGGTCGAGATCAGCGCGTCGCACAGCGCCGGACTCACCTTGGCGATCGCGGGCGACGGACGGATCGCCTGCGACGTCGAGACGGCGATCGAACGGACACTCCAGGACTGGGCGGGTCTGCTCGGCGAGGATCTGCTCGCGGTGGGCGAACTGCTCGCCGCGGACGCCCGCGAGCCGCTTTCGGTCGCGCACACCAGGGTCTGGAGCGCGCTCGAATGCGTGCGCAAGACCGGGGACATGACACAGGCACTCACCGTGCACCGGGTCGATCCGGACGGCTGGGCGGTGCTCTCGCACGGTGCCGCCCGCATCGCCACCTGGGTGACGACCGTCAACGACCGGACCGATCCCGTGGTCTTCGCGGTGCTACAGGGAGAGGGAAACTGACATGGCCGACTACTACGAGATCCTGCACACGGTCGGGTTCGAAGAGACCAACCTGGTCGGCAACGTCTACTACGTGAACTACGTGCGCTGGCAGGGCCGGTGCCGCGAGATGTTCCTGAAGGACAAGGCGCCGGCGGTGCTCGAAGAGGTCCGCCGGGACTTGAAACTCTTCACGCTCAAGGTGGACTGCGAGTTCTACGCGGAGATCACCGCGTTCGACGAGCTCTCCATCCGGTTGCGGCTGGAAGAGCTGACCCAGACCCAGATCCAGTTCACCTTCGACTACGTCCACCTCACCGGCGAGGGGGAGCGGCTGGTGGCGCGCGGACGGCAGCGGATCGCGTGCATGCGCGGCCCCAACACGGCGACCGTGCCCAGCAGGGTGCCCGAGCAACTGCGTGAGGCGCTGGCCCCGTACGCCGTCGACGGCAAGGGGGAGTGACGTGGGCGAGGTGGAGGAACCTTCGCGGCCGGTGCTGAAACGCCTGCCGACACCCGCCGCGCGACGACGGCTGTCCGCGCAGTCCGGGTTGCGGGAGGTGATGGGCCAGTTCGCCACCGGGGTCACCGTGCTGACCGCCGGGGGCGAACGGGCACACGGGATGACCGCCAACGCCGTCACCTCCGTGTCACTGGAGCCGCCGATGGTGCTGTGCTGCGTTTCCCGCGCGGCACGGATGCACGAGGCGATCGTGACGGCGGGGTCGTACGCGGTCACGGTGCTGGCGTCGGACCAGAAGGAGCTGGCGAAGTACTTCGCGGACTGGCGCCGCCCGGCCGGGCTCGCGCAGTTCGACTCGGTGGACTGGACGGCGGGGCCGCGGACCGGCGCCCCGCTGCTCGACGGCGCGCTCGCGTGGCTGGAATGCGAGCTGGCGGAGGTCTACGAGGGCGGTGACCACTCGATCTTCCTCGGCAAGGTGGTCGCCTCCAGCCGCGGCACCGCGCAGGACTCGCTGGTCTTCTACAGCGGCGGCTATCACCAGATCGACGGCCGGATACGGGCATCGGCCTGACAGGGAGAGGAATTGTCATGACCATCAACGAATCCGCCGCGACCGCCCCGGCGTCCTCGGCCGAACGGCCGCCGGTGGTGACCACGATGCCCCGTCTCGGGCGGGGGGTGTGCTGGCGCGACATCAAGCGGGAGATCGAACTCGACGAGCTCGAGCGCGAAGCCAGGCTCAGGGAGGCGGCGTGACCCTGCAGGGCGATCCGGGCGCTCAGCGCACGGAGGACTCCGAGGTGGTGCCGCTGCCGGAGGACCGGCTGCGGCGCCCCCGGATCCCCAGGGCGACCGACGGGCAGGTGATCCCGCTCGCCAGGGGCGCCGAACCGGTGCACCCCCCGGAACCGACGATGCCGTTGCTGCGCACCCAGCGCGACGAACTGCGCGAGCACATCGTCGACGGGCGGCTCGACGGCGTCCGGCGGCAGCATTCGCTCGGCAAGCACACCGCGCGCGAACGGCTGGATCTGTTGCTGGACCCCGATTCCTTCACCGAGGTCGAGCTGTACCGGCGGCATCAGGCGAGCGGGCTCGGGCTGGCGGAGAACCGGCCGTACACCGACGGGGTCATCGCGGGTTCGGGCACCATCGACGGACGGCGCGTCTTCGTCTACGCGCAGGACTTCACCGTTTTCGGCGGTTCGCTCGGCGAGGCGCACGCGGAGAAGATCCACAAGGTGATGGACCTCGCGATCGCCACCGGTTCACCGCTGATCGGGCTCAACGACAGCGGGGGAGCGCGGATCCAGGAAGGGGTCATGGCGCTCAACGGCTACGGCGGCATCTTCCGCCGCCAGGTCGAGGCGTCCGGCGTCATCCCGCAGATCAGCGTGGTGCTGGGGCCGTGCGCGGGCGGGGCGGCGTATTCGCCCGCGCTCGCGGATTTCGTCTTCATGGTGCGCGACACCGCCCGGATGTACCTGACCGGGCCGGACGTCGTCGAGACCGTGACCGGGGAACGGGTCAGCCACGACGAACTGGGCGGCGCGGACGTGCACGGCGCGTCGTCCGGCGTGGCGACCGTGGTGCACGACGACGAGGAGAGCTGCCTCGCCGACGTCCGCTATCTGGTCTCGCTGCTGCCGTCGAACTATCTGGAGCCCGCGCCTCGCGAGCCGTCACAGGACGCGGGCAAGGACCGGCGCCCGAGGTTCGCCGAACTCGTCCCGGTGGAGCCGAACAAGCCCTACGACATGCGGGACGTGTTCACGGAACTGACCGACGACGGCGAGTTCTTCGAGACGCACGAGCGATGGGCGCCGAATGTGCTGTGCGCGCTCGCGCGGATCGACGGCCGGGTGGTCGGCCTGGTCGGCAATCAGCCGATGGTGTTCGCCGGCGTGCTCGACGGTCCCGCTTCGCAGAAGGCCGCGCGGTTCGTGCGGTTCTGCGACGCGTTCAGCATCCCGCTGGTGACCCTCGTCGACGTCCCGGGTTTCCTGCCGGGGGTCGAGCAGGAGCATTCCGGGATCATCCGGCACGGCGCGCAGCTGCTGCACGCCTACTGCGAGGCGACCGTGCCGCGGATCCAGGTCATCCTGCGCAAGGCCTACGGCGGCGCGTACATCGTGATGGACTCGCGGTCCATCGGCACCGACCTGTCACTGGCGTGGCCCACCAACCAGATCGCCGTGATGGGCGCCGAGGGCGCGGTCAACGTGCTGTTCCGCAAGGACCTCGCCGTCGCGCCCGATCCGGACGCGTTGCGCGCCCACCTGGTCGCGGAGTACACCGAGGAGTTCATGAACCCGCAGTACTCGGCGGAACGGGGGCTGGTCGACGACATCATCGACCCCGCCGACACCCGGTCCGCCGTCGCCAGGGCGCTGGACATGCTGCAGGACAAGCGAAAGGCCGCACCCCAGCGCAAGCACGGCAACCATCCGATCTGAACGGGGGAACCATGTCACCGTCCGAAAAGGACAGTGCGCCGATCTTCCGGGTCCTGCGGGGGGACCCGGAAGACGCCGAACTGGCGGCACTCGTCGCCGTCTTCACCGCGCTCGCTTCGGCCGCGCCTCCGCCCGCCGCGCCGGCGCGATCCGCCTGGTCGTCTCGAACCCCGGCGACCTGGCGCACTTCGGTCTTGCGCTGACGGACGCCGTCACATGACGCGAAAGCCACTTTCGCAACCTTCGACGTTGCGAAAGTGGCTTTCGCGTCACGCCAGTTGCCTCGCCCCCCGATAGAACCCGATCAGCCGTCCGGTGGGCACTCGCGTGATCGGGCGCGTCACTCGCGTGATTGGACGCGTGACTCGCGTGATCGAGGGCGTCACTCGCGTGATCGGGCGCCGCGCTAAGCGGTGAGCCGTCGCGCGGCCTCGGTTTCCCGCCGCGGCGGATACGTGCTGTGGCAAGTGTGCACGGCGACGTAGAGGACGCCGCCGTCGATCACCGTCTCCAGATCCGTTCGCTCCCCAGGCTCGAACGGGCCTCCGCAGGCCGCGCAGGTCCGCTGCCGTTCCGCCGCGCTCACTGCCTGTCTCGCTGCTCGGGGACGGCCGGGTCGGGCCACGACAGGCCCAGCAGGTCGACGTCGAGTTCGTCGTCGGCGTAGATCTCGTACGGGTCGAGGCGCTCGGTCATGGTGTGCTCCCTGGTTTCCGGATACCACAAGGGCACTACCGGTACCCCCTCGACCGCAACTTTTTCTTTGCTCAGCACGAGCCTCCCGCGTCCTCGATCGCGTCACGATCGGTTCCCGATCGGGCGGGTTCATCCTGGTTGTCAAGTGAGTCGTTCATCGAAGGTCGGGAGGAACGCCATGACGGCACAGGTGCGAATTCGAGTGGCCGGCGATGATTTCGACCCTTGCGGGACCGCCGAGGCCGACGCGACGGCGTTCGTCCCGGAGCCGCGGCAGGCCGCCGAGAACGAGCTCCCGGCCGACCACATCGTCCTCGGCTACAACTAGGCCGTGTCCGGCAAGTCATGTTCGCGGTCTTCGCGCCCAGGTGGTCCCTGACGGTACGGGCGGACGCGGCCGAGTACGACCTGGTACGAGGCCGATCCGCCCGCACCGCCAGGGACCACCTGGATCA
>NZ_QHHW01000006.1:0-25768 GCF_003947325.1 Amycolatopsis sp. WAC 01375 | reverse complement strand
GGNCGGGGGCGAGTGCTGCCTTTGTGGGGCTCCCGCGGCGCGCCGCCCGCGCCCCCCGGGGGGGGTTGGTAGGTGGGTCGGGCGGGCGGGGGCGCCTTCCCGCCGGTGTCGCTGCTGACCGGCCCGCCGCCGTCCGGCCCGCTGGCCGAGACGGTCGGCTCGCTGCTGCACGCCCCCAGCGTCAGAACGGCCACCAACCCCAGTGCCGCGAACGCCGCTTGGCGGCGCGCGGTTTTCGTGAACCTCAAAGCTTCCCCTTTGCTCCCCTGTACACCGACCATGACGTCCGGACCGCCCGATAAGTTGATCCGATCGAGAGTGATGCGAGTCACAATCGGGTGGATCGTCGTTCACGATCGGGGCATGGCCGACTTCGGTCCGTGTCCGGCGAAGACGGGAGGTCGGCGTGCGGCGACAGGGTAGCGAGGGGGTCCGACAGAAGACGGATCCGTATACGACGTTCCGGTGACCTTGGTACTCGGGGGTGCCCAGAGTCCGATCACGGGCTTCAAATATGGCCAGATCCCGGTACTCTTCCCTCAGGCCGTCGTTTTGCGTGTTCGTGGCTTCACACTCGCGGAACTTCTGACGCGAGCCATGAGCCGGTGACGCGCTTATCGCTCGACTCGTTGGAACCGCCCGGGACGGTCTGGGTGTCGCTTCGGAGGCACTCGAAGCGGATGTGCAACGAGGAGTAAAGCGGTGGCGCAAGGCACTGTGAAGTGGTTCAACGCGGAGAAGGGCTTCGGCTTCATCGCGCAGGATGGCGGCGAGGGCGACGTCTTCGTTCACTACTCGGAAATCGAGGGTCGCGGCTTCCGCACGCTCGAGGAGAACCAGCGAGTGGAGTTCGAGGTCGGTCAGGGCCAGAAGGGCCCGCAGGCCCAGAAGGTCCGCGCGATCTGAGTCCGCCCTTCAGGCGTTGCTCAGACTGATCAAAAAGCCCCCGGCGATCTCGCCGGGGGCTTTTTCTTGCCTTGAAGGCTACTTCCGGTGTGCTGTTCCGTTCCGGGGCAGTGGGATCAGCGGGGGACCGGCTGTTCCCAAGCGTTGGCGTCGAAGCGGAATTCGTCGGTGTGGGCTTCCTCGTGGCGGCGCTGCTGGGCCGAGTTGGCCTGCGACTCCCACGAGAGGCGCTCGAGGATCCATTCCTGCGCCAGCGCCTGCGGCGACAGGTTGCGCTCGGCGGCGGCGTCCTTGAGCTGTTCGCAGGCGATGAGGTTCATCCGCAGCTGGAACACCTGCGCTTCGCCGAAGCGCTTGCCGGTGCCGGTGCTCTCCGGGTCGTTCTCTGGCGCGAGGGCACGAAGGTAGCTGGTCAGCTCCGTGTCTTCGACGACCGCGTCTGCCTCCTTGGTGGCGGAGTTGCGGTGACGACCCGGGTTGACCGGCTTCAAGTTCGTACGGCTGCCGCTACGACGGCTCAGGGAAGGAAGGGGCACCGGGCCACGATAACGGTTCGGTCTCGGCAAACCAGCCACAGTGAGCCACGACACACCCCTTTCTTTTCCCCGAACGGCCCAACACCCACAAGACAAACCACGCCAATGATCACCAGCAGCGATCAACAACTTTGAACGAGAACCCTCCACGTCACCTGAGATGGGGCACGCAGCCGGACCGAGTCCGGGGCCGCCAACCTCCGCCGAACGGACCCTGGGGGTCTGGGGGGTGGCCCCCCAGAACACGGAGCGACCCCCGCGCCAGGGGGAGGAACGCGGGGGTCGGAGGGGATCTCCACAGGCGCTGACCGGGGGTGTGTCAGCAAATCGATTGTTGCACGGTTTGCTGAGAAGGGCGAGTGGGCGCGGGCAGAATTCCGGTCGGGGCGCCACCTGTGGTTCGTCTGTGGTTCATGTGGCGCGGGTGTGCGCGTGATCGCTCTGCGTTGTGCGGAGCGTGGCGACAGGTTCACTCTCCGGGGGGCTGTGTGTCGCGGCCGGCTCTGGTTAGCCTCGCGGCCAAGCTGTTCGTTGGCCGTCTGGAGGAACCATGGGTGGGTCTGTGGAAGTTCGACAGTTCCTCCTTCGGTACGAAGGTGCCGATGGGGGAAGCTCTACGACGTTGGCCGGTGGTCTGCCGGCGCAGCGCACGGGTCAGGGGGATGCCCAGCGGGTGTCCGACGACCAGGTGCGGCGTGCCCGGTTGGCCGTGGCCAATGGCGCGCTGGGTGTCGATGACTGTGTCCAGTTGCTGGACATGCTGGGGTTGACGCTGGATGAGGACGGGCAGGCGCCCGTTCAGCGCTGAAGTCGTCCGTGAGGGCCCGGTCGTGTGGTGTGTGCGCCACGCGGCCGGGCTTTCGTTCGTCTTGGCGAGCCGCGCGCTAGTTGTGTAACACTGTTACCAATCAACTGGCGGGAAGGTGTGGCGACATGGCCGACGAAGCGGCGATCGCGGTGGCCCGGGAGATCCGGGGCGCGGTGCAGGTACTGGGCGGAAAATTCATGACCTCGCCGGAGCTCGTCGAGGTCGAGACCGAAGTGGGGTTGTCGCCGCGGACGCTGTACCTGCGAGGGCGTTCGGCGGTGCTGGGCGACCCGCCGCCGAAGGTGGTCGCGGAGCTGTTCGGCATCTTCCCGCCTTGGCTCTTCGAGTTCGCCCTGCCGCCCGCGATGGCGGCCCTCGACGCGGCCTCCGCGGTCCGTGCCTACTCGCGGTCATCGGCGAACTGGGCGCGCGTCCATCTTTCGGGTGCCGACGATCCCGGCCGCCTGGCCGATCTGCTGTTCCGTCTCGTAGACGCCGCGGACGCGAGCGGTCTCGCGTTGTTCGCCGGCTGGCAACTCGCCGGACGTCCCGAAGACGACGTCGAGCGTCTGGCGTTCGCGCTCATGGTGTTCCGCGAGTTCCGCGGCGGTATCCACTTCGCGGCCCTTCGTGCCGTGGGCCTGACGGTGCCCGAGGCCGTCGTCGCGGATCCGGAAGGCGGACGTGGCCGTCTCCTGCGCACCGCGTGGTCCGAGGAGGTCGCGGACGCGCTGATCGCCACGGCGGAGGCCAAGGGCGATCTGTGGCAGCGGTGGCGGCGCGCCGAGCAGCTGACCGACGAGCGCGTGGCCGAACTCCTCGCCGTCACTCTCGCGGACGACGAGCGGGACGAGCTTCGGCGGCGTCTCGGCGCCCTGCGGGACGCTTCGGCCCTGATATCCTGAACTCGCCGCGTTCTCGCAGGTCCCAGCCCTGTGAACAACTAGGGGACCCCCTGTGCGGAAGCGGAAACGGGGGTGTCCTATAGTTATGTTCGCTCCCGGGGACACCGGAGAGCGCGGGTCGGTCGGTTCGCCGAAACCGAACCGGGCTCCCATCGTCCAGCGGCCTAGGACTCCGCCCTTTCAAGGCGGCAACGCGGGTTCGAATCCCGTTGGGAGTACGCAGTACAGTTAAAAGAAGACAGTTACACGCAGACAGTTACAACGCAGTATGCAAGGCCCTGTGGCGCAGTTGGTTAGCGCGTCGCCCTGTCACGGCGAAGGTCGCGGGTTCGAGTCCCGTCAGGGTCGCAAGATCGTTCGGCTCCTTGCCGGCGTTCCCGGCCAGGTAGCTCAGTTGGTACGAGCGTCCGCCTGAAAAGCGGAAGGTCGCCGGTTCGACCCCGGCCCTGGCCACCGCTCGCAGAACCGCCCCGACTCAGGTCAGGGCGGTTTTTTCATGCCTAGGGTCGATCTTGTGTCTGTCGCACTGCTGACCGTCTTTGGCCGCCGCTTGTCGCACGTGGGTTGCGCGGCGGGAGGCCCACTTTCCTCTCGGATCGAACGCTCGGTGCCTCTGCTGTGGCCTGGCGCCTCCTCGACTGTCGTGCCCAGGGCCGAAATCGATCCCGCACACGGCAACGCGCGGTGGCGTCCGATGTCGCAGGAGCATCGGGCGCCACCGCGCGTTGCGCGGCTTGGCGTTCTACTTGCCGGTCTGCTGCTTGACCCAGTCGGAGAACGCGGTCACGTCGGTGTAGATGCCCGGCATCTCCGGGCAGCTCGCGGTCTGACCGCGGCTGGTGGCGCCGACCAGCGTCCACTTGTCGCCCGCCTTGACCACGGCAGGGCCGCCCGAGTCGCCGTAGCAGGCGCTCGCCTTGCCGCCCTGGTTGTCCATGCACAGCTCGGTCTGCGCGTCATAGGCACCCGAGCCGGAGCATCCGGAGTCTTCCGCGATCTTGGTGTCGAGCTGCTGGAGCACCACCGGGGCGGAACCGCAGCCGCGAGTGGGACAGGTCAGCCCCCAGCCGATCTCCCGCACGTCCGTACCCGCCGCCGGGGACTGGCCGATTTCGATCGGCGCCGCCTCCGCCGGTTTGGTCAGGTGCACGAGGGCGATGTCGTACGGGCCCGAGCCGTCGTACTTCTCGTGGACCACGAACTTGTCCACCTCGGCGACCTCGCCACCCTTGGTGTGGTCCGTGGTGTTGAGGCGGTACTGCCAGTTGGCGGGCTGCTCACCCTCGACGCAGTGCGCGGCGGTCACCAGCCACTCCGGTGAGATCAGGGACGCGCCGCAGTTGTGGTCGCCGCTCTTGGTCTGCATGGACGCCATGAAGCTGTAGGTCTCGGTCGCGTCCACACCGCCCACGATCAACGGCTGCACGCCCGAGGGCGGTTCGGCGGCGGAAGCCGGCATCGCCGCACCGAGTACGGCGGCGGCTCCGGCCAGCAGACCGGCGACCAGGGAACGAGTCCTCATCTGTTTTCTCCTTCCACACCGGCGTCGGTCACCGGCTACTCGGGAAGGGTGGCCAATCGGCACTCGTTCGTGGAACTGACGAAAGTCGGTGGCCGTTGCCAGTTACCAGTTGGGGTAACGGTTTTCCGCTTCCGTCACCGGACCTTGACCTCCAGTAAGGTGGAGGTGTCAAGCTCGCGACATGACACTCGCACCTGAGCAGGTCGACGAATGGACCGTCGACACCCTCGACCTCGACGCGTACCTCGGCCGGATCGGCCAGGACCGCGCGAAACCCTCCGCCGCCGCGTTGCGTGAGCTGGCGAAGGCGCATGTCCTGGCCGTCCCGTTCGAGAACGTCGACGTCGTTTTGGAGCAGCACAAGGGAATCGCGCTCGAAGACGTGATCGGCAAACTCGTCCGCCGTCAGCGCGGCGGTTACTGCTACGAGCACGGCAGCCTGTTCGCCGCGGCCGCCGAGCAGCTCGGCTACCCCGTGCGCCGCCTGGTCGCGCGCGTGCAGCCGCAGAAGAACGGGCCGTACACGCATATGACGCTCGTGGTCGAAGCGGACGGCGTCGGGCATCTGGTCGACGTCGGTTTCGGCGCCGGGATGCTGGTCCCGATGCCGCTGGTCGACGGCGCCGTGGTGGATCAGGCGGGCTGGCCGCACCGGCTCGTCGCCGACGGGGACTGGTGGCGCCTGCAGAAGCTGGAGGGCGGCGACTGGACCGACCTGCACACTTTCACGCTCACGCCGATGCACCGGATCGACTACGAGGTCTACCACCACTACACGTCGACGCACCCACGATCGCCGTTCACCGGGCAGCTGGTGGTCATGCGCCTGGAGGAAGGGCTCAGCCGCAAGCTGGTCGGCGACGAGTTCATCGTCGAGCGCCCGGACGGGACCAAGGAGACCACCGAGATCCCGGCCGAGCGACTCGACGCGACACTGCGCGAGCTGGACGTCGTCCTCACCGGGGACGAACTCGCGAAACTGCTGACGATCTACCCGGGTTGAGGCTCAGAGTTCGAATTCCGCGCGCTTGTCCTCGGGGACGAGATCTTCGTACTCGCGGTGCTTTGCGATGAACGAGCGCACGTACGGGCAGTAGGGCAGGACGGACCTGCCCTGCGACCGGACGTCGTCGAGCGCCGCGGTCACGAGTTTGCCCGCCAGACCCTGGCCCGCGAAGTCGTCCAAGATCTCGGTGTGCAGGAACAGGATCGCGTCCGGGCGGGTGCGGGTTTTCAGGAACCCGGCGGGTTTCCCGTCCACGACGATGTCGTAGCGGTCTTCTGCGGCTTTGATCTCGACACTCATTCCAAGGCTCCGAAAAGTTCGTCCGGCGGCGCGGGGCGACCCAGGTGGAAGCCCTGCGCCTGGTCACAGCGCAGCTCACGCAGGACCGCGAGCTGCTCTTCGTCTTCGACGCCTTCGGCGACGACGATCAGGTCGACGGCGTGCGCCATCGCGATGATGCTCTTGACGATCGCGGCCGCGTCGCGTGATTCCGCGATGCCGGTGACGAAGGTGCGGTCGATCTTGAGCGTGTCCAGCGGGAGCCGTTGCAGCTGCGCGAGCGACGAATAGCCGGTGCCGAAATCGTCGATCGCCAGCGAGACACCGAGATCACGCAACGACATCAGCACTTCGGCGGCCGCGGCCTGGTCACGCATCAGCGCGCTCTCGGTGACTTCGAGGGTCAGCGCGTGCGGCGGGAGCCCGGTGGTCTTCAGCGCGTCCTGCACGCCCGCCACCAGATGCGGGTCGTCCAGCTGCCGGGCCGACAGGTTGACCTTGAGGTTCAGATCGATACCGAGCTGTTCACGCCGCCGGGCGATCTCGCGGGTGGTCGTGCGCAGGACGTGTTTGCCGATCAGGTTGATCAGGTCGCTTTCCTCGGCGAGCGGGATGAACTCGGCGGGCGAGATCGTGCCGTGCGCCGGATGTTTCCAGCGCAGCAAGGCTTCCACGGCGACCATCGCACCGGATTCGATGTCCACGACCGGCTGGTACGCCGTCCAGAGTTCCTCGTTCTGCAGGGCGTCGCGCAGGTCCTGCTCCATGCGCAGCCGTCGCTGCATCCGCTCGCGCAGCTCGACGTCGAAGAACTCGTAGCGCGCCCGGCCGAGCGTTTTCGCTTGGTACATCGCGACATCCGCGTCCCGCAGCAGGTCTTCGGCGGTCCGGGTGTCGTCGTTGGCGGCGGTGACGATGCCGATGCTGGCGTCGATGTGCAGCTGCCTGCCGTTGACGGTGATCGGTTCGGTCAGCGCCTCGCGCAGATGCTCGGCCAGTGCCTTGATCTCGTGCGGTTCGGTGATCTCCGCGGTGACGACGACGAATTCGTCGCCGCCGAGCCTGCCGACGAGATCGGTTTCGCCGATTCCCCGGCGCAGCCGTTCGCCCGCGATACGGAGCACCTTGTCGCCGACCGAATGGCCGAGGGAATCGTTGATCACCTTGAACTTGTCGAGATCGATGAACAGCACGGTGGTCAGCTCGGCGCGGCCCGCACCCGAGAGCGCCTCGGCGAGGCTGTCCAGCACCAGCGTCCGGTTCGCGAGTTCGGTGAGCGGGTCGTGCGTCGCCTCGTGGGCGAGCCGCTTGCCGATGGCGCGGCGTTCGGTGATGTCGGTGAACGAGGCGACCACCGCCAAGGCCGACGGGTCCTCCGGGGTCAACAGCCGCGAGGTCAGCGAGATCCAGACGTCCACGCCGTCGGGCCGCCGCAGCCGCAGCACGAGACCGGTCAGCGTGGCCCCGGTACGCCGGGTCACCACGGACGGCATCCTGGCGGGCGGGAGGCGGCCTTGTTCGTCGTACAGCTCCAGCGTCACGCACGGCACGCCGATGAGGTCGTCGTGGTCGACGCCGATGATCCGGCACGCCGCGGGGTTGGCCGATTCGATGAGGCCGCCGGGGCCGATCACGACCACGCCTTCGTCGAGTGACGCGACCACCGTGCTGTAGTGCTGCTCGGCGCGCCGCCGGGCCGTTTCGTCTGCGCAGACCAGGACGAACCCGTCGTTCATCTCCGCGGCCGAGATGCGGATGGCCAGTGTCGAGCCATTGCGATGGCGGTGGGTCATCTGCATGACGCCGCCTCTGCGCAGCACCGTTTCCGGATCGAGCGCGGCGCCGACGAGTTCGCTCACCGTGCCGCCGATCGCCTCGCCTGCCGTCCAGCCGTAGACGTTCTCCGCGGCCGGGTTCCAGCTGGTCACCACGCCGGTGCCGCTGGTCGCGATGATCGCGTCGCTGACGTGGCTGATCAGCGCGGCCTGATAGCGAAGCGTCGCTTCGGCGGCCTTCTGCGCGCTGATGTCGCGCATGATGACCTGGAACGCGGGCCTGCCTTCCCAGGTCGTGCGCACCGAAATGCTCTGTACCAGGTATTTCGTGCCGTCGAGACGGAGCATGACGGTGTCCGCGGGAGAAGTCGACGCGCCCTGGCGGTGAAGTGACGCGATCCTGTCCAGGAGGGCGGGCAGCGACTCGTCGGCGACGAAATCCATGATCGGCCGCCCGATCAGCTCGGCGGTCGACGACGCTCCGAGCGCGGTGACGGCGGCGCGGTTGACGTACGTGACAACGCCGGCTTCGTGGACACAGACCGCGTCGGGACTGAGTTCCACCAGAAGCCGGTAACGGTCAGTGAGATCTTCGAGGGCCTGCCGGTTCTCGCGGACGTCGGTCACGTCGGTGGCGATGCCGAGCAGCCCCGTCGAGCCGGTGTCGTCGCCGATGGTGCGGGCGCGCAGGCGGACCCAGCGGACCTCTCCCGCCGGGTTCCGGAACGACTGCTCGAGTTCGAACTCGCGCCAAGCCGGGGAAGTGCGGGTGCCGGAGGTCAGCGGGGCCACCAGATCGGCGAGCCTTGACTCGATCTCGGCTTCGGTGAGGGCGGCTCCACCCAGCAGGTTCTCCAGTCCTGGCAGCCAGGACAGCTTCTCGCGCTGGAAGTCGTACGACCAGATGGCGGCGTGGTCGCCCGCGAGGCCGAGGTCGCCGACCGGCTCGTTTCCGAGCGGCGCGCCCGCCGGACGGCCGGAATTCCCGGCTCCGGGCACGGCGAGGGCATCAGCCTCCATGATCCGTCCGAACCCCCTCTTCCGGTGCTGGCACCGTCGATTACACCACCCGAGGAGGGCGCTGTATACGCGAGCCGAACGTAGGCCGACGCCGATATGCGCGAAAGCGTATGAATACACGCTCTGTGACTGGCATACGCTGGGTTGTTCCATCGGGTGAATAATTTTTGGTTAACTTCACCCATTCGGCGGTGAGTTGCGGTAAAACTACTCTTCGCTCGTTCCCGGTGCGAAAGGTTTCAGCTGGTGGATGACGACGACGTTTCGGTCGCCGACCTGCTCATTCGCGAGGGCTGGGACGACCACGAGGAGTCACGGGCAAAGTCACGCTGGAGAGTGATCGCGGTGGTGATCGCCGTGGTCGTCGCCTGTGGCGCCGCCGCCGTTCTCGTCGGGTTCGACGCGGATCCTGAGCCGACCGCGCAGCCGAACCCGGCCGGCGTGATCGAGATGCCGAAGCGGCCTTCGGACAACGGGGGAGCAGGCGCGACGTCGGCGGCCCCGAGCACCGAGACGGTCGAAACCGGCGAGGGTGGGGCTTCATCCCAGCCCAGCAGGTCGACGTCCAGCCGCCGCACGTCGAGTTCGGCCGCGTCGACGTCCGATTCCCCGGAGCCCACCACGCCCACGTCACCAACGTCGTCGAACGAGCCTGCCGATCCGCCGCGTACGACCGGTTCCACGGTCGTTCCGCAGCCGCCCAACCCGAACCCGCCGCCGCCCTCCACGACACCCACCGAAGAGTGCAACCTGTGGCCGAAGTGGCTTTTCTGCTAGGGCGCTTGCAGTAGATCCGGCTCTCGGCGTTTGCCGAGGTGGTTGAACAGCAGGTTGAGGGTGAAGGCGACGATGGCGGCGACCGTGATCGGGCTGCCGCAGATGATCTGAAGCCACGCCGGGAAGTGCTGGAAGAAGATCGAGTTCCCGAACCGGTTCGTGGAGAACGCGGGCAGCAGCCCGACGCCGAACGACACCGCCACGATGAAGGTGTTGTGGTTACCGGAGAACTCCACCTTCTTCAGGTTCTGCACCCCGACCGCGGCGACCATCGCGAACATGACCACCGCGACCGCGCCGATCACCGGTTCCGGTACCGCCGCGGCGAAGGCGCCGACCTTCGGCACCAGTCCCATCAGCACGAGCAGGCCGCCCGCCATCGCGACCACCCACCGGCTGCGCACGCCGGTCATCTGCACGAGGCCGACGTTCTGCGCGAAAGCCGTGTCCGGGAACGAGTTCATCGCGCCGCCGAGGATGGCCGAGAGGCCGTCGGTGGCGAGACCGCGCGCGAGGTCGGAGTCGGTCGCCGGGCGTCCGGTGATCTCGCCGACCGCGACCAGGTCCGCAGTGGATTCGGTGTAGGTCACCAACATCACGACGCACATCGAGAGGACGGCCGCGACCGGGAAGGTCGGCGGGCCGAAGTGAAACGGCGACGCGAGACCGAACCAGTCGGCGTCGGCGATGCCCTTGAAGCTCACCAGCCCCATCGGGATGGCCGCGGCAAGGCCGATCAGCAGCGCCAGCAGCGGGCCGATCTGGCTCACGAACCCGCGCAGGACCCGCGTGAACAGCACGATCACCGCGATCACGCCGAACGCGAGCGCGATGTTGGCGGGCTTCGCGTAGTCCGGCGATCCCGTGTCGTGGCCGGCGATCAGGCCGACGCCGGGGCCGATGAGCGAGATGCCGATGACCATGAGCAGCGTGCCCGAGACCAGCGGCGGGAAGAAACGGATCATCTTCGCGAACGGCTTCGCGATGAGCAGGCCGAACACGCCCGACGCGAGCATCGCGCCGTAGACGGCCTGCATGCCGTACTGGGACGCGATCATGATCATCGGGTTGACCACGGTGAACGTCGCGCCCGCCACCACCGGCAGCCGGATGCCGAAGATCTTTCCGATCCCGATCGCCTGAATCAACGTCGCGATCCCCGCCACCAGCAGATCCGCGTTGACCAGCAACGCGATCGTCGCCGCGTCCAGGTTCAGCGCGCTGCCCACGACGAGCGGGACGGCCACCGAGCCCGCGTACATGATCGTCATGTGCTGCAGGCCGAGCAGGGTCAGCTTCGGCAGTGGCGGGCGGGCGTCGACCGGGTGAGTCATGTAACCCCTTCTGACGTGCGGGAACACCAGTGGACTCGTCGCGCATGACCGTAGCGCGTCCGCCGCGTGAGGATCACGTTGCGAAAGGGCGGCCGAAAGGGCCGGAGCCTGTGTTGAATGGACACTGGGTACAACGGAAGGAGCGCCGATGGAGACCGTCCTCGTCGTAGGGGCCGGACAGAGCGGGTTCGGAGTGGCGACCTCGCTGCGGGACAGGGGGTTCGGTGGGCGGGTCGTGCTGATCGGCGACGAACCCGGCCTGCCGTACCAACGACCTCCGCTGTCGAAGGGCTACCTCGCCGGGACGGCGGGTGACGCCCAGCTGCGCTTGCGGCCCGAGGACTTCTTCGCGGAGAAGGACATCGAGCTGATCCCCGGCCGTGTCGCGTCGGTGGATCGCGACGCCGCGAAGGTGGTGCTCGAGGACGGAAGTGCCCACGAGTACGACCATCTCGTCCTCGCGACGGGAGCGGACAACCGCGTTCTCCCGGTGCCCGGGTCCACTTTGGACGGTGTGTTCACCCTGCGCACCAAGGACGACGCCGACGTTTTGCGTACCGCGTTGGAAAGCGCGGGGAACGTGGTCGTGGTCGGGGGCGGGTTCATCGGGCTCGAATTCGCCGCGCACGCCGGGCGGCCCGTGACGATCGTGGAGGCGCAGGACAGGCTGATGGCCCGGGTGGCGACTCCCGAGGTCTCGGCGTATTTCGCCGCGCTGCACGAGGGAGCCGGGCATACGGTCCTGCTCGGCACGGGTGTCGCCGCACTGCACGGTGACGGGCGGGTGGCCGAGGTGGAATTGAGCGACGGCAGCAGGCTGCTCGCCGACCTGGTGCTGGTCGGGGTCGGGGTGGAGCCGCGGACAAGGCTCGCCGAGGAGGCGGGGCTCGCCGTGGCGAACGGCGTCGTCGTCGACGAACACCTGCGCACGAGTGACCCGAAGATCTCGGCGGTGGGGGACTGCGCGAACTTCCCGTGTGTCCAGGCGGGCACGGCGACCCGGCTCGAGTCGGTGCAGAACGCCGTCGACCAGGCACGGGCGGCGGCCTCCGACATCGCCGGCGAATCCGCGCCCTACGACAGCCTGCCGTGGTTCTGGACCGACCAGCTCGGCGCGAAACTGCAGATCGCCGGGCTGCTGACCGGGGCGGACAAGACCGTCGTCACCGGGGATCGGGAGGGCGGGAAGTTCTCGGTGCTGTCGTTCCGGGACGGCGTGCTCGTCGGGGTGGAGTCGGTGAACCGGCCGCCCGACCACATCGCCGCGCGCCGCCTGTTCGCCGCGGATCCGGAACCACGGTTCGAGACAGTGGAGGCGCACGGCTTCGACCTCAAGGCGACCTTCGCGTCAACCCGTGGTTGACGATTAGTCAGTCGTCAACCTAGAGTTGACGGCATGACGAATCCAGTCCGGCTCGACGACCTCATTTCCCACATCAAGCAGCAGCATCGCGACGGCGACGTGCTCGGCCAGCTGTCCGACGCGGTCTTCCTCGGCGAGCACCTCGGCGAAGTGGCCGACCACCTGATCGGCCACTTCGTCGACCAGGCGCGGCGCTCCGGCGCGTCCTGGACCGAAATCGGCAAGAACATGGGGGTGTCCAAACAGGCCGCGCAGAAGCGCTTTGTCGACTCCAGCGGCTCTTCGCTCGAAGACCTGGTGAAGGTGTTCAGCCGCTACACCGACCGCGCACGGCACGTCGTCGTCGCCTCGCGGGACGAGGCCGTCGCGGCGAAGAGCCCGCAGATCGAGCCCGTGCACCTGATCCTGGGCCTGCTCGCCGAACCTGCCGCGCTCGCCGCCGGGGCGATCGTGGCGCAGAAGGTGACGCTCGAAGCCGTGCGCGAGGCCGCGGTGGCAAGGCTGCCGGAACCCGCCGACGAACCGGCGGATGCGGCCAAGATGGCGTTCGGCGCGCAGGCCAAGAAGGCGCTGGAACTGACCATGCGGGAGTCGCTGCGGCTCGGGCACAACTACATCGGCACCGAGCACATCCTGCTGGCCCTGTTCGAACTCGGCGACGACCTGCTGACCGGGCTCGGGCTCACGAAGGAGAAGACCGAGGCGCTGATCGTGCGGGCACTGGCGGAGATCGTCGCGGCGCGCGGGGTATGACGCGAGTCGCGCTCACCGTCCTGGTGTTCGTCGCCCTTGTCCTGTTGGCCGCGTGATGGCCCTTCGCACACACGCGTCGTCCGTCCAGTCACCCGTGATGGCCCCTTATCCTCACGGTCGGGGGCCATCACGGGACCCGTCAGGCGGAGGACTCGGGACGGCCGTCGGCTGCCCACGCGGTGTGGAACGAACCCTCGCGGTCGACGCGGCGGTACGTGTGGGCACCGAAGTAATCACGCTGCCCCTGCACCAGCGCGGCGGGGAGCCGCTCCGCGCGCAGACCGTCGTAGTAGGCCAGCGCGGTCGAGAAACCCGGGGTCGGGATGCCGAGCCGCACCGCCGTGGAGATCACCGAACGCCAGGAGTCCTGGGCGTCCTCGACAGCCTTGCGGAAGCCGCCGGAGGTCAGAAGCGTCGGCAGCGCGGGCTCTTCGGCGTACGCGGCGGTGATGTCGTTCAGGAACTTCGCGCGGATGATGCAGCCGCCGCGCCAGATGGAAGCGACCTTGCCGAGGTCGATGTCCCAGCCGTATTCGGCGCCGCCCGCCTGGATCTGGTTGAAGCCCTGGGCGTACGCCACCACCTTCGACGCGTACAGCGCCTGCTCGACGTCGTCCGCGAAGGTGTCCAAAGCGGACCCTGTCAGCGGAGCGCGCGAGGGACCGCCGAGACCGCGTGAGGCCTCACGCAGGTTCGACGAGCCGGACAGCGAACGCGCGAAGACGGCTTCGGCGATGCCGCTGATCGGCACGCCCAGGTCCAGTCCGATTTGGACGGTCCAGCGCCCGGTGCCCTTCTGCTCGGCCTGATCCGCCACGACGTCGACGAACGGCTTGCCGGAAGTGGCGTCGGTGTGGGCCAGCACCTGCGAGGTGATCTCGATCAGGTACGAGTCCAGCCGTCCCGAGTTCCAGGTGCGGAACACGTCGGCGATCTCGGCGGGGGAGTAACCGCCCGCGCCGCGCAGCAGATCGAACGACTCGGCGATCAACTGCATGTCGGCGTACTCGATGCCGTTGTGCACCATCTTCACGAAATGCCCGGCGCCGTCCGCGCCCACGTGCGTGCAGCACGGCTCGCCGTCGACCTTCGCCGAGATGTCCTCGAACAACGGCCCGAGCGACTGGTACGACTCCTTGGAACCGCCCGGCATGATGCTCGGCCCGTGCAGCGCGCCCTCCTCGCCGCCGGACACACCGGTGCCGACGAAGTGGATGCCCTTCTCGCGCAGCGCTGCCTCGCGGCGCCGGGTGTCCGCGAAGTGCGCGTTGCCCGCGTCGACGATCACGTCGCCCTTCTCGAGGAGCGGGACGAACTCGTCGATCACGGCGTCCGTGGGCGCACCGGCCTTGACCATGATCACGACCTGACGCGGCCGCTCCAGCGCGTCGACGAACTCCTGCGCCGAATACGCCGGGATGAAGTCGCCTTCGTCGCCGAACTGCTCGACCAGTTCCTTCGTCCGCTGCTCGGAGCGGTTGTGCAGGGCCACCGTGTGCCCGTGCCTCGCCAGGTTCCTGGCCAGGTTGCGGCCCATGACCGCCAGGCCGGTGACCCCGATGCTCGCCTTCTTGCTCATCCGCACCCTTCCGCTTCGATTCCCGTGCCGAGCCTATCCCCGTTGAGGGATACGGCGCCGGGGCGAGAAGGGATCAACCGGGAGTTGTCCACAACCCGACCTGCCTGTGGACAACTCGGCTCTAGGCGGGTGCCGGTGTCTTGAAAGGGTCGTTCAGGACAAAAAGTGTCCTGAACGACCCTTTCAAGACATCTGCCGTCGGGATGGCCCCGCAGGCTCCGCAACGAGGAGCCGGGGCCGGGAAGGTCGGGCGGCTGTTGCGTCGGGCGGCTGTTGCGAAAGCCACTCTCGCAACCTTCAACGTTGCGAAAGTGGCTTTCGCAACATCACCGGCAGCGGCGACAACTGCGAGCAGCGACGGCAAGAGCGGGCGGCAACAGCGGGCAGCGACAACAGCGGGCAGCACCGGAAAACAGCGGGCAAGCGTCCCCAATGGACCGCGTCACGAGAAACACCGGATACGGGACCCGTTGAAGGTGACCATGTCCGCCAGCGCGGCCCCCAGGTCGATCGGCGCACCCCAGTCGAGACCGTCCAGTTCGGCGTAGGCCCGGTGCAGGTTCGCCGGCAGCCGCTCCTGTTCGGACAGTTCCGCGTAGGGCCCGAGGTCCGCTTCGCGAGCGGCCTGCAGGGGCGTCAGACCGGCGGACTTCCCGTACGAAGCGAGTTTCTGCAGGAAACCCAGGTACCCGTCGACGACGTCGATCGCCTCAGGTCCGCACAGCGGGCCGTGGCCCGGCACGATCGTCTCCGGTTCCAGTTCCCGGACCAGGTCCAGTGCCTTCCGCCAGCCGGCGGGCGAGCCCATCAGCGCGAAGGGGCTGCCACCGTTGAAGATCAGGTCCCCGACGAACAGCACCCGCCGCTCCGGCAGCCAGACCAGGACGTCGTTGGTGGTGTGTGCGGCGTGTCCAGGGTGGATCAGTTCCAGCCGGACGTCGCCGGCGTGCACGGTCAGCCGGTCGTCGAACACCACTTCGGGCGGTCGCAGTTCCAGGTGGCCCCAGTCGTTCCCGGTGAACGAGTTCTCGTAGGTGTTGATCCCGGTCGCGATCATCACTTCGCGTGTCTTCCGGTGCCCGACGATCGTCGCGCCGGTCGCCAGGTGGTTGCCGTTCGTGTGGTCGCCGTGGTGATGGGTGTTGATCACGGTGGTCACCGGCGCCCCGCCCGCCGACTCCGCCGTCGCCAGCAGTGCCCGGGTACGCCGTTCGGTCGAACAAGTGTCGATCAGCACGGTGTGCCCGCCCGCGGCGACGAACCCGCAGTTGTTGATCCACCACGACCCGTCAGGTTGGACGTACCCGAAGACACCATCGGTGACCTGCCTGGCGAAGGGGGATTGGTCCACTCGGTCACTATGCCCGACGAAGGTGCCCGAAATGTGACGAGATCGCTCCGCCACCAGGGTGATGTACCAGGTGACTGGTGTTTTCGGGCGTTTCCTGGAACGCTGCGCAATGTCATCATCGAACCCCGCAAGGTGAAGTACCCTGGGTGGGTTCGAGTATTCGCGCGCAGGACGGCGGGCAGCCGTGGTCCTGGCTATGTGGTCCGGGAGAGCAAGGCTGATGGCCAGCACCGTCACCTCGCGCCGGAAGCAGCTCGGGAACGAGCTCCGGCATGCCCGCAACGCCGCGCGGATGACACAGCAGCAGGTCGCCGAGGTTCTCGGCTGCACCCAGGGCAAGGTCAACAAGATCGAGTCCGGTGCCGTCGGGGTCAAGCTCGGGGATGTGCGATCCATGCTGAACGCGTTCGGGATCAACGGCGACGAAGCCGACACGTTGATGAACCTGGCCCGCGCCGCGGCCGGGCAGCGCGGCCACTGGTCCGGGTACCGATCCGTGGTGCCGCACTGGTTCCGCACGTTCACCGACCTCGAACCCGCGGCCGCGGAGATCCTCACCTGGCACGGCGAGCGCATCCCCGGCCCGTTGCAGTCCGAGCACTACATGCTCAAGCAGTTCACCGAAGCGGGCGCCACCGACGTCACTTCGCTGGTCCGCAACCGGCTGGACCGCAAGGCCGTCTTCGAACAACAGCAGCCGCCGTACTACCGGTTCATCATCAGCGAAGGCGCACTGCGCCGCGCTCCCGGCGGCTCCGCCCCGGCGGTGATGCTGGACCAGGTCGAGCATCTGTTGGCGTTGGAGAAACATCCGCGCGTGTACGTGCACGTGTTGCCGTTCGGCGCGCGGCTCGCCGCGGTGCCCAACGACTTCACCATCATGCGTTTCCCGGATCGCACCAGGGATTTCGTCTACATCGAGCATTCGGCGGGCGGGTTGTACCTCGACGACGTCAAGGACTTCAACATCTTCGTCGATTCCTGGGACCGGTTGCGCGGCGCCGCGCTGGAACGCCAGGAGACCCGGCAGTTCCTCAAGGAACTCGCCGAGTTGTACCGGACACAGATGCAAGCCTGAGATGGACCCGCGGTTCGTCCCCGAGGGCGTGGATCTGGAGCGGCCCAACGCCGCCCGGATCTACGACTGGGCGCTCGGCGGGACCGCGAACTGGGCGGTGGACAGAGAATTCGGCGAACAGCTGGTCAAGACCTTCCCGCTCGTGCGGACCGCCGCCAGGGCGAACAGGGCTTTTCTCGGCCGCGCGGTGCGGCACTGTGTCGAGAACGGCGTGAACCAGTTCCTCGACCTCGGCTCCGGCGTGCCGACGGTCGGCAACGTCCACGAGATCGCCGGCGAGGCCGACGGCGACAGCCGGTGCGTGTACGTCGACAACGAACCGGTCGCCGTGGCGCACGCCAGGATCCTGCTGGAGAAAGGCGGCGATCCCGCCAGGCACGCGGTGCTCGGCGGCGACCTGCGCGACGCGGACGACATCTGGGAACGCGCCTTCGACACCGGCGTGCTCGATCCGGCGAAACCGGTGGCCCTGCTCACCGTCGCGGTCCTGCATTTCGTGCCGGAACCCGAACTCGCCGCCGTCATCGCGCGGTACCGGAGACTGCTGCCCGCCGGTTCCTTCTACGTTCTTTCCCATGTCACGATGTCCGGCGTGGAGGGAGCCGAGCTGGAACAGATCCAGCGCGTCGTGAAGCAGTACGAGCAGTCGAGCACTCCCGCGACCTTCCGCGACAAGGAAGAGATCCGCGGTTTCTTCGGGGATTTCGAGCTCGTCTCGCCGGGTCTGGTCCCGGTCGGCGCATGGCGGCTGGACGATCCCCGCTCACCTGCGGTTGACTGCGCCATCGGCGGGGTCGCCCGCAAACCCGGTTCCTGACGAGGTGTGACGGTATGACGACGCAGCACGACCCCGAAGCTCCCGACGGTGTCGATCTCGAACGACCCAACGTGGCCAGGGTGTACGACTGGTTCCTCGGCGGTTCGGCCAACTGGGCCATCGACCGCGAGTTCGGCACTCAGGTGCTCAAGCAGTTCCCGGAGGTCAAGACCTTCGCCAGGGTCGGCCGCGACTTCCTCGGCCGCGGCGTGGGATACCTGGCGCGCCAGGGGATCACGCAGTTCCTCGACATCGGCTCCGGCGTGCCCACGGTCGGCAACGTCCATCAGATCGCGAGCGCGATCAACCCCGGCTCCCGGGTCGTGTACGTCGACATCGAGCCGGTCGCCGTCGCGCATTCCCAGTTGCTGCTGGAACGCGAAGGGCTGCTCGGACGGCACGCGGTCCTGCAGGGTGACGTGCGGGATCCCGCCGACATCTGGAAGCGTGCCCTCGAAACCGGCGTGATCGACCCGCGTCAGCCGATCGGGCTGGTGATGGTCGGCCTGCTGTACTTCCTCGGCCCGGACGTACCCGTCCACGAGATGGTCAAGCGCTACCTCGACTTCCTGCCGTCGGGTTCGTACTTCCTGTCCTCGCATCTGACCGAGGACGGCGTGACGCGCAAGGAAGGCGACAACCGGGAGAACGTCCAGGAGCTGTACAAGAAGACGAGCGCGCCGTTCCATCTGCGGTCCCGCGCGGAGTTCGCCGCCTTCTTCGACGGACTGGAGATGGTGGAGCCGGGCATCGACTGGATGGCCGCCTGGCATCTCGACGAAGCGGCTTCCCGGGCGAGCGACCGGTTCGCGGACGACCCGACCTTCACCGGTGGGCTCGGCGGCTTGGGCCGCAAGCCCTGAGGCGGATCAGGCCCGGCCGGTCAGATGCCCGATCAGGGGCGTCAGCTCGAAATGGCTTTCGAGCGGCCGGCCGGTCCTGATCAGGTCCCGGTGCGCGCCGGGCGAATCGATCTCGGAGTTCCATGGTGGCTGCTTGCGCAACGGGGCCTGGATGAGGCTGAACCCGAACCGCTGACGCAGTTCGAGCCCGATGGTGCGGTGGTGCTTCGCCGAAGCCATGCGTTCGTCCTCACGGCGGAACAAGAGCGTGGTGAGGCGGACGGCCATGGCGTCACACCCCCCGGCTCGGCCGCGGCAACCGCGTCTGGTCGGCCGAACCGGCCAGGCCGAGACAACGCTCACAGGGCATCCCCGAACCGACGGGGATCCATTCCAAGTGGTCGTAAGGCATCGCCGCGCCGCACCGGGCGTGCAGGAACTCGGGGTGCGAACCCCTGGAGTGCAAGTCGAAAAGGTGCGCGGAGCGGCGGCTTTCGCCCGCCGTTCCGGCCATGAGCCTGCCGACGGCGAGCACCGTCGCCGGCATGGTGTCCTGAATGATCACGCTGATCCTCCCCCACGAGGTCGGCGGTGGGTGGTCATGCGCCGCGGGGTGGTGCCCCTGCCGGTCACCTGCCGTCGGTGGCCTGCCGGAACGGTGGAACTCCCGTCGAACGCCGCCCGGTGGCGTCTGCCGCCAAGAGCCGTACGTGCTGCGAGCGATTCACCAACAACCGAGCCCCGGCCGCTGCGATTAATCCTACTCCTGGAATAATCTTCATGTCGAGGGTGGGCGGAGTTGATCACCCACTTGGCCGTGCGGGATAGTCCCGTTGAGGCAGGGAGAAGCTGGGGCCGTGACGGTTCGCGCAGGTCGCGACCCGCACCCCCGACCGACGTTCGGAGGTACGACCAATGGCCGATTATCCATCGGCGGCGGATTACGATCCGACCACGGCCGTGTCGCTGTTCGACGACGCCACGTGGGAGAAATCCTTCGCGAGCGAGCCCAACGGGGGGAACTGTGTCGAGGTCAACCTCGCCCACGAAGGCCTGGTGGGGGTACGTGACACCAAACTTGCCAACAGTCCTGTCTTCGTCTTCGATTCCGGTGAGTGGAACGCCTTCCTCAAGGCGGTCAAGGCCGGACAGTTCGATTTGAGCCCTTGACGGATGGCTCGCGTGCCCACCTCGACACGCGAGCCATCCGATCTTCGGTCACTTCGAGTCACACCGTCGCGGGGAGCCCGTTCCCGCGCAATCTGGATTTGGTGCGCCGCCAGGCGATCGTGATCAGGACGGCGAGCACGATCAGCGGGATCAGGCTGATCGACCAGCTCACCGCCATCGGCGGCCCCGGCTGTTCGAGCACCGCGAGATCACGGAGTTCCCCCGCGCCCTTGCCGGCGGGCCCGTCGATCTCGAACCGGAACGTCCACGAGCCCTCCGTCTGCAGGGCACGGATGTCCAGTCCCCACACCTCCAGTTTCCGTGGATGCTTCGCCAGCGGTTGCGGACGGCTGAGCCGCCCGGTCTCCGGATTGACGAACGCGAGTGTCCCCGACTTCCCGGCGATCCCGTCGTCCGGGATGAACGTGAAGTCCAGCGACTGCATGGCGCGCAACGGCCACGTGCTGAAGCCGACCGTCATCCCGTACGGGCCGACCTGCACCCGTTCGGTGTGGACGATGTTCACCGGTTCGTAGGCGTTCGCCGCGGGCGTGGTCGCGAACAGCAACCCGATCGCCGCCGCCAAGGCCAGCAGTGTCTTACGCATGCGCGTTGTCCCCCTTCGCCGGGGCCAGCAGCCTCAGCATCCCGCCGAACCGCCACCCGGCGAACCCGCCGAGCAGCCCGAACACCGCTCCCACCCCGGCCGTCATGACCACGATCGACCAGTCGAGCGAGCCCTCGTAGACGATGCTGTTCTGGATCGGCATGCTCGCGCCGACCAGGAATCCGCCGATCGCGCCTGCCGGCACGGAAACGCGGCCCGCGGACCAGCCGCGCCGCGAAAGCAGGTACACCGCTTCGAGAACGGCCGCGATCGGCAGCAACGCCATCGGCATCATCGAAGGCATCGCGGGCACGCCGTCGATGTAGTCCCGCATCGGCAGGCCGACGGCGCTCGCGTACGCCTCGGCGGCCCACGGCGAGAACCACCAGGTGATCGCCTGGATGACCGCCAGCGCCGCGGCGACCCGGATCGCGCCGCCGGGCCGTCCCCAGAACCCGGCGCCCGCCGAGACCAGCAGCACCGAAAGCAGTGCGATGCCCACGGAGACGACGTCGAGCCCGTCGACGTCGATCTGCTCCAGCCCCAGCACGGTCACCGTGCTGAAGGCGATCAGCACGCCGAGGCTGCCGACCACGCCGACGCTGCCCCAGCGGTGCTCCCGCGCGGCCGCGAACACCATGACCGTGCCGATGATGCTGAGCGTGATCGACAGCAGCAGCCCGATGTGCGGCGGCGAGTCGATCACCGCGTCGAAGCCGTACAGGCCATGCCACCACTGGTCCCACAGGCCGTACAGCAGGAACATCGCGGCGCCGGTCCCGGTCACCAGATAGCCCGCCGGTGCGGCGAAGACCTTGCCGAAGACGTTGATCGCCCGGCCGCCGACACGGGCGTCGATCGGACGGCCCGCCCTGCGCGCGGTCGTGGTCATCAGCACGACCATGAGGCTCGCGAGCCCGGAGATCGCGCTGCCCGAATACAGGAACAGGTGCGGCATCGTGAAGAACGTGTCCGGGCCGACGTCGCCGTGCCACTGGATGTCCCAGGTCAGCCCGACCAGCGAGATCACCGATCCGGCCAGCACGGTGCCCGCCGGTACGAGACCGGTCCGTTCACTGCGTGCCACCGAGGCGACCCTCGCTCCTCCCGCGGTGAGATCCATAACCCCCCGACCTCCCTCTCTTACTTGACCAGCAAAGGAAAAACGTGCTGCGCGGCGCCGGACGGCCCGCGCAGTGAAACGGTGATCTCCCATTGCCCCGACATCGGCAGCAGGACGTCGCCGGTGCGGAACCTCCCCGGTGCCTCCGCGATCGCGGGCGACGGGGCGAGCGCGTGACCCATCTGCGGCATCACCGGTTCGAGGGTGACGACGTCCGGTGTGGCGCCGGTGACGGTCAACGCGAAGACATTCCCGCCCTGGTGCGGATCTTCGACCGACAGCTGCACGGTGTACGGGCCCTGCGTGGAGCGCTGGACCTGCGCGCCGCCGCTGCTCGGCCAGACCAGCCAGGCCACGATCGCCACCACGAGCACCGCGACCACGGAGATCAGCAGGACGGGTTTGCGTCTGTCCACTATGGAACTCACTGCGGTGCCCCTTCCGCCGGGACCTCGATCTGCATGGGCACGGTCAAGACCGTGTACTCGCGCTCGGCCTGCAACCAGATCCGGTACTTGCCGGGTGCGGCGAAGGTGTAGGTGAACGGGACGTCCGGGCCGTACGCGGCGACGGTCTCGTCGGGTTTTCCCGGCATCCCCGGCGATTGCGGGATCATCGAGTGCACGTGGGCCCAGGTCGGCGCGGCAGCGGCAGCCGCGCCGACCCGGCTGTCGTCGGTTATCGGGCCGACGACGATCAGGTGGCCGAGCATGCCCAGCCAGGGTTGGAGATCCGCTTTGCCGAACCGCGCGGTGATCGTGGTCGGCTTCCCCGGTTCGACCTCGACGTCGACCGGGTTCCCGTTCACCACCCGCTTCCCGGCGCCGGCGGGGACGGGTTCGGCGGGGGTGTCCGTTCCGGCCGCGACAGCCAGCGTCGAGCGGACCAGCTGCACGCCACCGCCTCGCCGGGCGAGTTCCGCGGCGACGGCGTAGGTTCCGGCCTCGGGCGGCGTGAACTTCACCCGGTAGTCGCCGGGGCCGACGCGCACCGGATGCAGATGCCAGAGCCTGCCCGTCGGCGAGATGACGACGAGATGGACCAAGGCGTTGTCGTGCACCAAAAGATCGTCGACGGGGCGGCCGGTCGCACCGTCGGCGATGGCGAGCCGCACCTCGGCGATGGCACCCGACCGTGCGTTCGGGGAACGCACGGCCAGGTTCACCGGCGGCCGCGAGAAGTCCACAGTGGACATCTGCGCGTTCGCGTACGGATCCTGGATGTTGTCGATCGTCGGATCCAGCGCGGCGCCCGGTGCGGGCGGCGGCGGGGTCGACGCGGAGAGCATCGCGCCGGTGATCGCGACCGCGAGCGCGGCCACCATCCCGCCGGCGGGGATCAGCGCGAGCCGCGGCCGGCGCACGCGCATCGCGACGACGAGACCGAGCACCAGGAACACGCCCGCGGCGACGAATCCGCCGAAAGTGGCCTTCTCCCACGGCGGGATGACCCTGGCCGGGACGATGAACGGGATCGACGCGGTGTCCGTCCCGTCGTCGAGGCCGAGCTCCCACGGCCCAGGCTGATCCACCTGCAGTCGTGCGGAATGCGCGCCGGGCCTTCCGTCCAGCCGCACGGTGGTCTCGGAAAACGTCGTCCCCGCGGTGGAAGCGCGCAGTTTCAGCGTTCCCGGCGCGCTTCCGGTGTGCGTGACGACGTCGACGTGCAACGGCCCGGGCGCGATGTCCATCCGCCGCAGGATGATCGTGAGATCGCGGGTGCCGAGCGTCTGCGCGACCTGGACGTCCGCGCCGCTCGACACGCCGTCCGCCCGCGCGGTGCCGCCCAGCAGCAAGGACGCCAGCGCGCAGAGTGCGAGTACGCGGGCGATGACCAACGGCGCCGTGCGCCGCCCTCTCGGTGAATTCCCCATCCCGGCTGAAGTTAGCGGCGACGGTGGGGGAAAGCGTCACGGCGCGGGGTGAACCGGGGTCCCCCGTAAAGGGGATGATGACCCTTACTCCGGTGGGGTCTGAAGGGGTCGAGCCGTTAACGGGTCCGCGGGTCAGTTCCGCCGCGAGTCGTCCGTCTGGACACGTGTGTCGTCCAATCAATCACACGTGTCGTCCATCCAATCGCGCGACACCTGACCAGTAGGCACCCAAGACACGGTCGGTCGGTAGCTGTCCTTACCACTCAGGAGCCACCCAGGAAACGATACGCGCGCGGATGCGCCCGGAACCAGACGTTGAGCCTGCCGATCCGGCGGACGAGCGAAGACCGCAACGTCACCGGCACCAGCCTGCCGATCAGCCTCACCAGCGTACGGAACCGGTCGAATCGGTGCTGGTCCTGTACTGTCCACTGTAGACCGAGACGATCCCGCAGCGCGGGCGGCAACGTGCCGCGGATGACGAACATCTGCCCCCGGTGCTGCCACCGTCGCAGCCGCACCCAGCGTTTGTCGGGCAGCCATCGCCACGGTTTCTTCACCGTCCGGATCGTTTCGAACAGCGTCGAAATCGTCTCGTTCGGGCCGAAGCCGTCGATCATGTCCGCGTAATACCGCTCGAATTCCGGCCACGTCGGCGGCAGATCCTGTTCGCGCAGGCCGAGTAGCCGCCCGACGTCGCACATCTGCGCGTAGTACTCGTCCAATTCGGACGGTGTCATCGGAGTTCCGTAGAACCGTTGTGTGTCAACGGGAACCATGACGAGCGTGGCGTGCACCCAGGCGTACGCGTGCGGGTTCAGCGCGCTGTAACGGCGGCCGTCGTCGACACCGGTGAACGACCGGTGCAGTGCCCGCAGCCTGTCCGCCTCGTACCGCGCGCCCTCCGGGCCGCCGTAGATGTAGATGGACAGCGAAGCGGCGGTGCGCATCAGCCGCGTCCACGGATCCTCGACGTAGTCGGAATGATCGCGCACCCCGGCCGCGACGACCGGATGTGCGACCTGCAGCACCAGCACCTGACCCGCCAGCAACCCGGCCCGGAAGTCGCCGAAGTACTTCCACGCCGCCGTCCCCTTGACGATCGGCGGCCCGGTCATGACGCGCCGCGGACCAGCATCATCAACGACTGCGCCACCGCGACCCCGTCAGCACCCGTGGCCAGTCTGCGCAACTGGAGTCCGGCGATCAGCGCGACGACGGGACCGGTCAACCGCTCCGGGGACGGCACGCCGAGCGTCCGCAGGATCACCAGCGCCAGCTCGTCGTAGGCGGCGAAGCACCGCGCGGCCGCGTCTTGGAGCCCAGGGTCGCGCGCGGCCTGGAGATACAGCTCGTGCGCGCCGAGTTCGTCGGTGCCGAACGGAAGCTGCGCGATGACCTGCTCGACCACCGACGCGGCCTGCTCGACACTCAACCCCTGTTCGCGGTAGGCGTCGACGAAGCCGGTGAGCTTCGTGGTCTCTTCTTCGACGAACAGCAGCATCGCCTCGCGCAGCAACGCGGTCTGGCTGGGGAAGTGGTAGGTCAGCGTGCCGAGCGAGACACCGGCCGCGGTCGCGATCCGGCGGTTGGTCAGCCCGCCGACGCCCTGTTCCCCGACCACCTTGAGCGCGGCGTGGAGAATGGTCTCGCGGGTGTTCACCAAGCGGTCTCGGGTTTGCGGTCCTGCCACCGTTCGACCTCTTCCAGTTGCGCGGCCAGCGAAATCAGCCGTTCCTCGGCGTGCGAGGGGCCGAGCAGCTGCCCGCCGAGCGGCAGGCCTTCGGGGCTCAGCCCGGCGGGGACGTTGACGCCCGGCCAGCCCAGCACGTTCCACGGCCAAGCGTAGGGGCACGCCGCGATCATGGCCTGGTCGGTCTGCCACCCGGTGAGCTTGTCGAAGGCGCCGATCCGCGGTGGTGGCGTCGCGGTGGTCGGCGTGAGGACGACGTCCACCCGGCCGAACACCGAGCCGATCTGCCGTTGCAGCAACGGTTCCGCGGCGCGGGCGAGGCTCAGCGCCGGTCCGGCGAGTGCCGAGCCCTGCCGGGCGTTGGCGCGGGTGCGCGGGTCGAGCCGCGCCTGCTCCGGGACGCGACGGGCCCAGTCACGCACGCCGACGAGCGAACGCGGCAGGAAGGTGAGACCGATCAGCCGGTAGTCGGGTTCGATCTCGACGATCTCGTGGCCGAGTTCGGCGAACCGCTCCGCGAGCCGGACGACGGCCGCGTGCGCCTGCGGTCCGAGCCGGGTTTTCGTCGCGGTGAAAGGGATCCGTGTGGACAGCCCGATCCGCATCCGGCCCGGTTCGCGGCGGGCGGCCGACTGGAACGCGGTGCCGGTG
>NZ_QHHW01000005.1:0-20920 GCF_003947325.1 Amycolatopsis sp. WAC 01375 | reverse complement strand
GTCCTGAGTAAGACCTTGATCCAGACCATTCTGGATCTTTTCCCGCTCCTCGCGCGTCAACCGGGCTCCTGGCATGACGATCTCCCTATCAGCCGCCACCACTTGCAACAACCGATTGAAACCGCCGTCCTTTCCTTGCAAAATTTGCAAGGAAAGGACCTTTCATGGCACGTCAGCGGAGCCCGACCGCCCGCAGCGCGAAGAACACCTCGATCGCGGTCTGCTTGACCGTCTCGGCGATCACCAGCGACCCGTGGCCCGCGTCGAACCGGTAGAACTCGAACGGGATCTCCCGCTTCGCTAGCCTGTCGAGGTAGTTCTCGACCTGCCGGATCGGGCAGCGCGGGTCGTTGTCCCCGGCGAGCACCAGCACCGGCGCCGTCACGGCCTCGACATAGGTGATCGGCGAGCATTCCCGGTACACCGCAGGCACCGTCTCCGGCGAACCCCCGAACAGCGCCCGGTCGAAGGAGCGGAGCTGCTCCATCTCGTCCTCGTACGCGGCGACGTAGTCCGCGACGGGAACTCCGGCGATGCCGGCCGCCCAGCGCGCCGGCTGGGTGCCCAGCGCCAGCAGGCTCAGGTAGCCGCCCCACGAAGCGCCGTTCACCACGCATTTGGCCGGGTCCGCGAGTCCACTTTGGACCGCCCAGTCGTGGACGGCGGCGACGTCTTCGAGCTCGGTCAGGCCCGGACGTCCTTCGATGGCGTCACGCCAGGCCGAGCCGTAGCCGGTCGAGCCGCGGTAGTTGACCTCGACGACGGCGAATCCCGCGTCGAGCCAGACGGCGCGGTACGCGGAAAACCGGTCCTCGTCGGCTGAATGCGGCCCGCCGTGCAAGGAGAAGACCGTCGGAAGCGGACCCTCGGGCGCGTCGGCCGGACGTGAGACCAGTGCGTGGATCTGCCCGCCGATCCCTTCGACGAACGCGTCGGTGACCGGGGCCGATTCCGGAGCCCGATCGCCCGGCGGCTCGAGGAGTACCGAGTCGGCGCCATCGGCCGTCCGCGCGCGCACCGCCGTCGGCTGTGCGGCACTGGACCACGAGTACTCGACGGTGCCGTCGGGCCGCACGCCCGCGCCGCCGATCCTGCCCGGCGGTGTGTCCAAAGAGGACAATTCGCCGCTCGCGAGGTCGTACCGGTGAAGGGAACTGCGGCCTTGGTGGAAGTGGACGACCAGCAACGCCCGCGCGTCCGGATACCAGCCCGCGACCACTTCGCCGGGCAGGTCGAGCTCGATTTCCCGCTCGGTGTCCACGGCGGTGTCCCAGATCAGGAGTTCTTCGCGACCGCGCCGCTCGTGCAGCACCAGCAACCGCTGATCGCCCGCGACCGGCGAGAACTCGAGCGCGCCGAGGCCCTTGCCCTCGCCGTCCCACTTGTCGGCGACCGCGGTGAAGCCGTCGGTCGACAGGACGCGCAGCGCGGGGTGTCGTGAATCACCGTGCTCGGAATGCGAGATCGCGAGCAACGACTCGTCGCGGGACAGCGAGGCGATCCCCGCGTCGTCCTCGTGCTTGTAGAAACTGGCGGTCTTGCCGTCGATATGGGCGAAAAGTTCGCTTCCGTCGTCGGTGGAGACGCCGACGGCGACCACCTTGGTGCCGATCTCGAGCCCGGCGGGGTAGCCGTCGTGGACGTCCGGCACCGCGCGTTCGGCGGCGGCCCCCGGCGCGAACGGTTCGCGGACCCAGGAACCGAATTCGTCGCCGTCGGTGTCGTCGAACCACCAGATCCAGCGGCCGTCGGGGGACGGGGTGGCGTGCATGGTGCCGTTCGGCCGGTCGGTGACGCGGCGGTGCTCGCCGGTCGCCCGGTCCCAGGAGTAGACCTCCCAAACGCCGCTGGCGTTGGAGACGTAGATGTTCGCGTCGGGGGCGTCGATGGCCCACTCGGGGACCGAAATGCGCGGCGCTCGGAAGCGGGCCCGCCACCTGGCCTCGGCTTCGGCGTCGTCGAACAGGCGGTCCGGGACCGCCGCGGACGGATATTCAGTGCCTGGCTGCGTGCTCACCCCTCGATCCTGCCACTCCGGAGCCGTACTGTGTGCGGGGTGCTGGAGGGAAACCCGCCGCGCGCCGCGGTGTCCGCGCGGTTCGCGCGCCAGGCGGTCGAACGGGCCGTGTTCGCGCAACCGCTGTTCGGGCCGGGGATGGGATGCGTCGACGTCGGCTGCGGGCCAGGATCGATCACCCTCGGTATCGACAACGGGCACAGAAAGTCCACAGTGGACTTTGTGGTGGGCGACGCGTGCGCGTTGCCGTTCGCCGACGCTTCGGTGGATGTGGCCTTCGCGCACGCCGTCTTCGAGCACCTGCGTGAGCCGGGTGCCGCGCTGGCGGAGATCCGGCGGGTCCTCAAACCCGGCGGAACCCTCGCACTGTCCACATCGGACTGGAGTCGTGCGCGGCTGCGGCCGAAGACGGCGAACGTCGATGCCGCCCTTCGCGGACACTATCTGTTGTGCCGCCGCGCCGGCGGTGACCCGTTCGCCGGACGCTCGTTGCCCGCCGCGGTCACGGCCGCCGGTTTCACCGACGTGCGAACGAAAACCCGCTACCGCACGGACACGACGTACCGGGCGCTGGCGACGTACGTGGAGGGGCGTCTGGTGACGGCGCTGGAAACCGCGACGACCCCGGATCGCGACCAACTCGCTTCGGCCGCCCGCTCGGCCTGGTCGTGGGCGCGCTCCGGCGATGGGGACTTCGCGCAATGCTGGACCGAATTGGTGGCCACTCGCTGAGTGCCGCCGCTGAGTACCGCTCCTGAGTACCGCTGGGTGCCGCTGAGTGCCCCCAATGTGGCATTGGGGACGTTGAGTGTCCCCAAAGCCACATTGGAGACACCCAACGTCTCGAATGAGGCATTGGGAACCCTGGGGTTTCGGCGCGCCCCTTGGTTGTCCACACTCGCTCACTGTCGTGGACAACCGCCCCGGCCGTCCCCTCTTTCAGCCCGTCTCGACACCCCTCGGCGATACGCTGGACCCGGGGTCGCCCCCTTCAGGACACGCAACGCGAAAGAGCCCTGCTCGCCGAAGCAAGCAAGGCTCTTTCGATCCAACGTCGGGGTGGCGGGATTCGAACCCACGACCTCCTCGACCCGAACGAGGCACGCTACCAAGCTGCGCCACACCCCGGATACTTCTTAGCGGGTCGAGGAGAAGTTTAGCGGACGGTGTTTCGGGCTTTGCGGGGGGCTGCTTTCCGGTGGTTCGCGCTGGTCGTGCCCCGTGGCACGAGGGTCAGCAGGCTCGCCTCGGGCGGGCACGCGAAGCGGGCGGGGGCGTACGGGGAGGTGCCCAGCCCGGCGGAGACGTGGAGCCACATCTGGGCGCCCCAGCGGGACGCGCCGCGGGCGCGGGTGCGGTCGAGTTCGCAGTTGGTGACGACCGCTCCGTAGCCCGGGATCCGGAGCTGGCCGCCGTGCGTGTGCCCGGCGAGGACGAGGTCGTAGCCGTCACCCGCGAACTCGTCGAGCACGCGGGGTTCCGGCGAGTGCGTGACGCCGATGCGGACGGCCGCCGCGGTGTCCACCGGGCCGGCGATGTCGGCGTAGCGGTCGCGGCGGAGGTGCGCGTCGTCGACGCCGGCGGTGAACACGTACTGGTCGGCGACCTCGATGGTGCGGCGGACGTGGGTGAGGTCGTGCCAGCCGTGCTCGACGAAGGCCGCGCGGAGGTCGCGCCACGGCAGGTGCTCGCCGTGGATCCGCTTCTTCTTGCCCTTCGGCATGAGGTAGCGGGCGGGGTTCTTCGGCTTCGGCGCGTAGTAGTCGTTGCTGCCGAAGATGAACACGCCGGGCCGGTCGAGCAGGGGGCCGAGCGCGCGCAGCACGGACGGCACGGCCTGCTGATGTGACAGGTTGTCACCGGTGTTGACGACGAGGTCCGGTTCGAGTTCGTCGAGCGCCGCTACCCAGCGTTGCTTGCTCACGTGGCCGGGAAGCATGTGCAGGTCCGAGATGTGGAGGATCGTGAAGGGCTTCGCCCCTGCCGCGAGGACCGGGAGCTCCGCGGTGCGAAGCGTCCACCGGCGCCTTTCGATTCCGACCGCGTAACCGAGGGTCGCGGCTCCCAGGGCGACGGTTCCCACGGCCAAGCGCCGTACCGTCGCCCCCGAAGTGCTTTCGTTACTGAGCGTGCTCACAATGTCCAGTTTACGTGCTCGTCGGTGGTGATCGTCCGCCCCCATTCCGGCGATCTCGGTAAATCGCTGGAATGGCCTCTTTTCTTCACCTTCCGTGGTCGGCGCGGGGCCTCGCGATCGGTCGACATGATCCCGTCGGCCGTTGTTCCCCGTTAAGCCGCCAGCCGCTCACTCAAAGTTAGATTCATGTGACTCATCGTGATTTGCGCTGGTGAACATGGTCAGCGTCCGCCGCCCATGTACCTCGGGTCCGGCTGCGGCAGCGGCAGCGCCTCCTGGCCTTCGAGGATCTTCGACATCGCCCCGAACCAGGTCTGCGCCGGCGTCTTCCCGCCGAACATGTTTTCGCAGCCGCGAGTGGTCACGTTACCCGGGCCGAGGTAGCACAGGCCGCCGTTTCCACCCTTCGGGCGGAACACCATCGCCGCGCCCGCGAGCTGCGGAGTGGCCCCGAGGTACGTTCCCGAGCCGTTGCTCTGGGTGGTCCCGGTCTTGCCCATCACCGGCCGGTTCCACCGGGCGCCGCTCGCGGCGCCTGCCGATGTCCCGCCGGGCTGGCTGTCCCGGCTCATGCCGACCGCGAGGGTGTTGGCGAGGCCTTCGGGCACCACCTGCTCGCAAGCGGCCTCCTTGACGGGCACCGGCTTTCCGTCCCGGTCGGTGACACCGGCGAGGGGGGTCGGCGGGCACCAGACGCCACCGCTCATGATCGTCGCGCCGACGTTCGCCAGTTCCAGACCGCTCAGCGGGGCCGGGCCGAGGGTGAACGAGGCGTTCCCGGGCCAGCCGGGCCGCGGGCCGAAGGCCTGGAGCTGGCTGGCGTTGGCACCCGGATTGTCGGATTTCGGGTCGACGGCGCCACCGCCGAGGTTGCTGGCCATGGTGTCGCGCATGCCGAGCTTGCGCGCCATCTCCACGATCGGCCCCGTGCTCCCGACCTTTTCCTCGAGCGCCACGAACGCCGTGTTCGGCGAAGTCGCCAGCGCCTGCTGCATCGACATGGCGCCGCCCGCCGGGTTGTAGTCACCGGCGTTGCCGAGGCAGTACCAGCGGGAACGCATCGGCGGTCCGGTCGGGGCGCATCTGGGGCCACCACCGGCGAACACGTGGGAGGTGTAGAAGTCGGGCACGGGAAGGGGACTGTTGATCCCGGCCACGCCCGCTTCCAGCGCCGCGGCGGCGGTGAAGACCTTGTACGCCGACCCCGCGCCGCCCGTGTTGTAGACGCCGGAAGGCAACGCGAAGGTCGTCTGGCCCTGATCTTCGTGAAGTCCGTAGTCACGGTTCGCCGCCAGCGCCACGACTTCGTGTCGTTGCTTGCCCGGCTTCACCAGCGAGAGCGTGTTCGCGACGTTGTCCTGCGTCTTCTTGACCTGGGCTTCGGCCGACATCTTGGCTTCGTGGTTCGCCCGTTCGTCCAAAGTGGTCTTGATCTGGTAGCCGCCGGTGTACAGATCGTCCTTCGTCATGCCGTTCTTGAGGAGATAGTCCTCGACGTACTGACAGAAGAAACCGTTCTCCGGGCCGGCGCCGGTGCAGTTCGACGCGGGCTTCTGCGGGCCGCCTTCGACGACGCCTAGCGGCTCGGCCTTGAAGCGTTCCGCGTCCGCCTTCGCGAGCTTCTGGTTGTCGACCATGCGGTCCAGCACCAGGTTGCGGCGCTCGGTCGCCTTCGCCGGGCTCTTCCACGGGTCGTTGACGACCGGGTTGTTCACCAGACCGGCCAGCAACGCCGCCTGCGGCACCGTGAGCTTTTCGACGGGCGTGTTGAAGTACGCGTTCGCGGCCGCGCCGACGCCGTAGATCTCGCGCGAGAATTCGACGACGTTCAGGTAGCCGGTCAGGATCTGCATCTTGTTCAGCTTGGTTTCCAGCTGGATCGCGATCCGGGCTTCCTTCAGTTTCCGGGCGACCGACTGTTCCTGTGCGCGCTTCTGTCCTGGCTTGTCGTCGCGGTAGACGACGTTGATCAGGTAGTTCTTGACGTACTGCTGGGTCAGCGTCGAGGCGCCCTGCGTGTCCCCGCCGGTGCTGTTGCTGACCGCGGCGCGCAGCGTGCCCTTCCAGTCCACCCCGTTGTGCTCGTAGAAGCGTTTGTCCTCGACCGAGATCAGCGCCCACTTCATGGCGTCGTTGATCTGGGTCTCGGTCGTCGGGATGCGGAACTGCTTGTACAGCGTCGCGATCTGCTTGCCGGTGTTGTCGGTGATCGTCGTCACCAGTGGCGGCGGAATGTCCGCGAGGTCCGATGACGTCTTGTCGACGGTCTCGCTCGCCTGGTTCGACAGCACCCCCGCGGCACCCGCCACCGGGAACAACATCCCCGCGACCAGCACCCCCGCGAGCACACAAAGGCCAATGAGCTTCAGCAGACCGTCCGTTTTGCGCACGCGGACCAGGGTACGCGGAACCCGTTAGCCCACCGTGACGTCGCCTCGCTGTGGGTGGGGAATTGATTACGAAATCGACCCCATGTGGTGACGGCCGGTAACGGGAGGCATTCTAGGGCTTGGCGGGGGGAACCGAGGGCCCCTACAGTCCGTCAACGTCTCACGTATGAAAAAGCCGACAGACGGGTGAGTGCGAGCGGCAGTCGCATTCGACCGAACGGAGGCACCGGCACCGGGGAGGTGTCGGCTCAACCGACGTGAGCACACAGGGAGACACGCTCATGGGGGCAGGAGCGCAGGCTTTTCGTCCTCCCGTGGTGTGTCGAACACCAGGGTAGGGAGCTGGGGGTATGGAAACCAACCAGTCGAGCTGGCGAGTCAATGCGTCGTGCCGCGACACCGATCCGGACGGCTTGTTCGTCCGGGGGGCGGAACAGAACCGGGCCAAGGCGGTCTGCCTCGGTTGCCCGGTCAGGACGGAATGCCTCGCCGAGGCGCTCGATGGCCGGATCAACTTCGGCATCTGGGGAGGTATGACCGAACGGGAACGGCGGGCGCTGCTGCGGCGGCGGCCGGACGTGACCAGCTGGGCAGACCTGCTTGAAGCGGCGAAGCGCAGTTTCACCGGGATCGACGAAGAGGAAGACGTACGCGTCCGAGTCTCGTGATCATGATTCCGTGAAGGATCTCTTCCCTGAGTCCAAGGTAGGGAAGGGGTCCTTCACGGAAACTCAGGACTGGGTGGCGAGGCGAACGCCGATGTCGCGCAGGCCTTCGAGATCGTGCACGTCACTGGGGAGCGCGGGCACCCGCACCAGCGGGACCTCGGGATGCGCCCGCGTGAACCTGGCGAGCAGCCGCGTCTCTCGATCGGCCAGCGCGACACGATCCGCGTGCAGGCGAAGGACGGCTTCGGCCAGCGGCGCGCCGGCCTCGCCCTTCGCGAGCTGCTCGGCGGCCGCGATGGCCTCCGCGCCGGACAACGGGGCCAGCACCGGATGCGTCCGGTTCGCGACCAGCCCGGCCAGCGGCATGCTCTCTTCCGAAAGCCGCTCCACGAAGTAGGACGCCTCGCGCAGCGCGTCCGGCTCCGGCGCGGCCACCACCAGGAACGACGTCCCGCCGGACCGCAGCAGTTCGGAGGTCTTGCGCGCGCGTTCGCGGAAGCCGCCGAACATGCTGTCGAAGGCCTGCATGAACGCCGAAGCGTCGGTCAGCAACTGGCCGCCGATGATCGTCGAGACGGCCTTCGCGAACATCGAGAACCCGGCGTTGACGACCTTGCGCAGGCCCCAGCCGCCGGCCTTCGCGGGCCCGGTGAGCAGCCGGATCATCCGGCCGTCGAGTGCGCTGGAAAGCCGTGTCGGCGCGTCGAGGAAGTCCAGCGCGGAGCGGCTCGGCGGCGTGTCGACGATGATCAGATCCCACTCGTCGGTGGCCGCGAGCTGCCCCAGTTTCTCCATCGCCATGTACTCCTGCGTGCCGGAGAAAGACGTGGAAATGGTCTGGTAGAAGGGGTTCTGCAGCAGCTGCTCGGCGCGTTCCGGGCCGGCGTGCACGCGCACCATGTCGTCGAAGGTGCGGCGCATGTCGAGCATCATGGCCCAGAGTTCGCCCTTGGGCTCGAAGCCCTCGACCTGCACCTGCTTCGGGTGATTGCCCAGTTCGCGCAGGCCGAGCGCCTGTGCTAGCCGCCGGGCGGGGTCGATGGTGAGCACCACCGTCTGCCGCCCGCGTTCGGCCGCGCGCAACGCCAGCGCCGCCGCGGTCGTCGTCTTGCCGACCCCGCCGGATCCGCAGCACACGATGACCCGGCTCTCCGGATCGTCGATGAGCTTGTCGATCTCCAGGACGTCCGACATCAGCGCACTCCCTGCTCGGTCAGCGCCTCGGCGAGGTCGTAGAGCGCCGCGACGTCCACCCCGTCGGTCAGGTCCGGCAGTTCGAGGCCCGGCAGATCGGCTTCGGCCAGTTGCTCGCGGGCGCGTTGTTCGGCCGCGACCCGCACGGCGTGCTCGACGGTCTCCTCGACCAACGCGTCGAGGGTGCTGTCGGGCAGGTTCAGCCCGGCCGACGCGAGCCCGGCGCGGACGCGCGAGGCGTCGACGCGGCCGTCCGCGGCGGCGGTCACCGAACGGGCGGGCAGCCGCGGCGGGCGGACCCGGTTGACCAGCACCGCGCCGGGGCGCAGATCCGCGCCGTCGAGTTCGGCGACCGCTTCGACGGTTTCCCGCACCGGCATCTCTTCGAGCAGCGTCACCAGGTGGATGGCGGTCTCGCCGGAATGCAGCAGCCGGACGACGCCGTCGGCCTGGCCGCGGATCGGGCCGGTCTTGGCGAGGTCGGTCAGCGCCTTGGTGACGTCGAGGAACTTCACGACCCGGCCGGTGGGCGGCGAGTCGACGACGACGGCGTCATAGGTGTGCCGGCCGTCCGATTCGGTCCGGCCGACGCATTCCTTGATCTTCCCGGTGAGCAGGACGTCACGCAGACCCGGCGCGAGCGTGGTCGCGAACTCGATCGCGCCCATCCGCCGCAGCGTCCGCCCCGCGAAGCCGAGGTTGTAGAACATCTCGAAATATTCGAGGAGTGCGGCCTCGACATCGATGTGCAGGGCGCGCAGCTCCCCGCCGCCGGGGACGGCCGCGATGCGTTGCTCGGCGTACGGCAGCGGCTCGGTGTCGAAGAGCTGGGCGATGCCCTGGCGGCCTTCGACCTCGATCAGCAGCACGCGGCGCCCGCCCTTGGCGAGGGCGAGGCCCAGCGAGGCGGCGAGCGTGGTCTTGCCCGTCCCGCCCTTACCGGTGACGAAATGCAGCCTGGCTCTCGCGAGTTCGTCGGTCCAGCCGGCAAGGGGTGTGCTCACCGGTCCCACCCTAATTGAGCCTTCAGCTCGCCAGCATCATGACGCCGAGCGCAGCCGCGACCAGTCCGACGATGGCCCAGGTCAGGACCCCGGGCAGCACCGTGAGCATCACCACACCGAGCAGCAGGAGGACCACGAAGGCCACCGCGCCGGTGATCGCGACGCCTCCCGAGCTGTCCGTGCGGTCCCGTGCCTTCGCCATCAGGACCAGCACCAGCGGCAGCCCGGCGAGCGCCAGCAAGGAGGTCGCGATGATGCGCCAGGTCTCCATGGAGGTGACGGTAGCGGGGCGGTACAGGTGGTCGTGAGTGGCGATTCGGGTTCTAACCCGAATCGCCACTCACGACCCAGGTGACCGGGTCAGCTCCCGATGGGGGTCGCGGGCACGCAGGGGACCGGTTTCGCATGCGCCGGGTCCAGTGCGTTGAGGACGTGCCCGGCGGCGTTGCGGTCGGCGGCGACGCCGGCGTGCTCGGCCAGGTCCAGCAGGCAGCCGTCCTGCAGGACGATGTTCTTCACGTTCGGGCCCTTGCCCATGCCGCTCGTGTACGGGACGACGGCCTCGTCGTAGCGGGTCATGATGTTCGTGTAGGTCACACCCGGCTGGAAGACGCCGTTGCCCGACCGCAGGTTCGTGAGGAACTCCGAGCCGCGCAGGAACTGGCGGCAAGAGCCGCACAACGGGTCGAGGACGCCGTTGAACCCGGCCGCGAGCCCCAGCGCGCCCGCGAGCGCGTACAGCTGCGAGGCGCCGAACAAGGTCGTGCCCTCCCAGAGTGGCGTCAGGCTGACGTACTTGTCCACTTTGGACGCTCCGCCGAGGAACTTCACGTAATAGGAAGGCATCAGCGTTCCCTCGGAATGCCCGAGGAGGTCCACCTTGGACGCCCCGGTCGCGCCGAGCACCTTGTCGACGAACGACGAAAGTTCCTTCGCGCTCTGCTCCATCGGCAGGAGCCCGCCGGGCTGGTAGATCGGCAGCGGTTTCCCGGGAACGCCGTAGGTCAAGGAGAAGACGCAATACCCGTTGTTCTTGAGCAGCGGGGCGAACGTCTGCCAGTTCACCGTCTGGTTGGCGCCGAGCCCGTGGGTGAGCACCACCGGATTCGGATGGGCCTCGCTCGGGCGGCAGCCGAAGTCGTTCGCGCCGGGTGGCGGGCCGCCTGGATTCGCCGCCTGCGCGGGCAGCGCCGCGGCGAGCGTCCACGGGACGGGGAGCTTCTCCTCCGCGATGGCCGGTGAAGAGCAGACCAGGGCAAGGGCGGCGGCCACGAAAGTGGCGGCGAGGGACTTCGTCGTCCGCATGTCGGCGTCCTATCTACTCCCGAGTAGGTGTGAAGTGAACCACATCGACGGGAATTCGGCGAACCGGTCGCGAGAGGGTTTTCCGCATGTGTGTCGGGCGCCCTTGCCGGTTTGGCTACGCTCCCGGGCATGAGCGCCACCAAGTGGGAGTACGCGACCGTCCCCCTGTTGATCCACGCCACCAAGCAGATCCTCGACCAGTGGGGCGAGGACGGCTGGGAGCTCGTCACCGTGCTCCCGAACCCGACCGGCGAACAGCACGTCGCCTACCTCAAACGAGCCAAGAACTGAGGGATTGAAGCCATGACCTGGAGCGATCGACTCGCCGAGCTCGGTATCGAACTGCCGGCCGTCGCCGCGCCGCTGGCGGCCTACGTGCCCGCCGTTCGCACCGGTTCGCACGTCTACACGTCCGGGCAGCTGCCCTTCGTCAAGGGTGAGCTCGAAGCGACCGGCAAGGTCGGCGCCGAGGTCAGTCCCGAAGAGGCGAAGCAGTACGCGCGGACGTCGATCCTGAACGCCCTCGCCGCGGTCGACTCGGTCGCCGGGATCGACAACGTGGTCCGGGTGGTCAAGGTCGTCGGGTTCGTGGCGTCCGCGGAGGGCTTCACCGGTCAGCCCGCGGTGATCAACGGGGCGTCCGAGCTGCTCGGCGAGATCTTCGGCGAGGCGGGCATCCACGCCCGTTCTGCCGTCGGCGTCGCCGAGTTGCCGATCGGGGCGCCGGTCGAGATCGAACTGATCGTGGAGGTGAAGTGATGGACCCGGACATCGAGAAGTCCTCGCACGAGCTCCTGCTCCGGCTGGCCGGACGGCTGCCGGACCAGCTCCTGTGGCGGTTCCGTGACTGGCTGGGCGAAGGCGCGATGGGGACGCTCGCGCGGACCCTGCCGAGGTCTTTGCTTAAGCACAGGATCGACCTCGATCAAACCGAATATCGCCTGCTAGTCGCCGGGCTCATTCCTCACGGCGCCGACTGGCATCAGGTGAGTTCCACCCTGGGGGTAGACGACGTCACCGAGACCAGGTACACATTCACGCAGAGTGCGCCCGAATGGGTGAACTCCGTCGACTCTGTGTCCGTATTGATCCACGCGACGTTGCGGGGACGGCCGGATGTGGGTGAAGTGCGGCAAAGCTGGCGACACCTCGGTGTGGTCGGCGAGGGTGGGGCGAAACGAGTCCTCCTGGTCACGGCGCTGAACGGGCTGCCGAGGCTGACCGGTGAACTGCAGCGCGTCCTGCGCGTGCTGGGTGACGAGGAGCCCGGCGTCGAGGTTCTCCCGCCGAGCATCGACCTCACCGGCTATCACCGCACCGCGCTCGCCAACTCCGAGCTCGTCTGTGTGGGTGCGGTGGACACCGGAAGTCGGCTGGTCGCCGCTTAACGCTCGCTCCACCAGGCGAGCCGGGAGGGAGCAGAGCAATGGTGGAGGTCCACGACGGCCCGCCCATGGACGGGTTCTCGGTGCCCCTGCGCCTGCACAACCTGTTACTGGCCCTGGCGGGTCGTATCGACGACAGTGCTTTGACCGAAGCGCGTGAGCTGATCGCGCGTGCGCACATCGACGAAGCGGTGGAGCTCACCACCGGCACCCTGATCGCGGGGAAGATCCCGGTGGGCTCGTCCGAACAACGTGAACTCGCCCTCGTCCTCGAGATGAGCCGGTCCGACGCCACCTTGGCGAACGACCTGCTGGTCGTCGAGGAGGACGAGCCGGTGCTCACCCACCGGTTCACCGGCGAGAACCAGCCCGAATTCGGCCTCGCCGAGGCGCTCGACCGCACCCTGCAGGTGCTGCCGGACGTCCGGTCGGTGCACGCGGTGTGGCGGAACACGCCCGCCGGCAGTGTGCCCGGTGCGTTGCCGCAGCGGGTCGTCCTGGTCGAGATCGGCCCGGAGGGCAATCCGCCCGCGGTCGCGTTCCGCGTGGACACCGCGCTTCGCCGCGCGGGCATCCGTTCGGTCGTCGAGGTCGCGGGACCCGGCGTCGCGCGGTCCGCGTACCACCAGGCCGCTTCGTCGGCCGCGAGTCCTGTCTGGGTCACCGGGAGTACCCATTCCAGTGACTTTCGGTCCGAGCCGGTGACTCCGCCGCCCGCTCCCGCCCCGGCTCCCGAGCCGGTCAAGGAGCAGCCGAGCAGGCATGGGCTGCGGCCGGTCAGCAGCAGTACGCACGAACCGGTCGAGCCGATCGCGCCGGTGGTGCCGATCGTGCAGCAGGCGCCCGCGCCGGCGACGCCCGCTCCGGAGACGGCGCCGCCGCGCAAATCGCGGGCGGAGACCCGCGCCGAGCGCACGGCCGACCTGACCCCGGCCGAAGTGGCGCAGCTGCGCCAGGCGCTCAAGGAGGACCCGGAAAAGGGCCGCGAGATCGCCACGGGCAAACCGAGCATGCACGAGGTCGTCGAGCTGCCCGCTCTCGACCTCGACGACCCCAGCCTGAGCGAGCGCGACCGCGCTCTCCTGCGCGAGCTGCACGCCGAGCTCGCCGAACGGGAGCGCGCCGAAGCGGCGAAGATCCGGCTGAACGGCGCTTCGCGCAGCAGCGGCTCGAGCTGGTCGTAGCAAGTCCCACGCAATTCGGCACCTGGTTGCGATAGTTGCACGCGCAACGATCGCAACCAGGTGCCGAATCGCGATGTTAGGTTGCTGGTGTGGCTGAAGAACTGACATTCGACATCCCGGTGGGGGCCGGGGTGGGCACCCGGGCCAACGCCGACGGCGAGCCGGTGACGCCCAAGGACGCGGCGACCGTGATCCTCCTCCGCGACGGCGCCGACGGCGTCGAGGTCTTCCTGCAGCATCGGGTGAAGGGCATGCCGTTCGCGGGCGGGATGACCGTCTTCCCCGGCGGTGGCGTGGATTCCCGCGATGTCGACACCTCGGTGAGCTGGGCGGGCCCGGAGCCCGCTTGGTGGGCGGAACGCTTCGGTTGCGACGAATCGCTGGCCCGCGCCCTCGTGTGCGCGGCCGTGCGGGAGACGTTCGAGGAGTCGGGTGTGCTGCTCGCGAGCACCGGGGACACCGTCGTCACCGACACGACGCCTTACCACGACGCCCGCGAAAAGCTGGTCTCCCGAGAGCTCTCGCTCGCCGCGTTCCTCGAGGCGAACGGCCTGACGCTGCGCGCGGATCTCCTGCACCCGTGGGCGAACTGGGTCACCCCGCCGCAGGAACCGCGCCGCTACGACACCTGCTTCTTCGTCGCCGTGCTGCCCGAGGGGCAAGACGCGGACAGCGCCACTTCCGAGGCTGTCAGCTCCGGCTGGCAGCGGCCGGAAGAGGCCATCGCCGACGCCAAGGAGGGGCGACGCATGCTCATGCCCCCGACCTGGATCACGCTCGCGGAACTGGCCGAGCTCGACTCGGCGGCCGCGGCTCAGGCCGTCGAACGCGAGATCTCGAAGATCATGCCGACGCTGGTGCGCGACGGCGACAAGGTCCGCGTCATCCTGGACCTCGCGTGAGTGCCCCCGCGTACGGCGTGCTGCGCCAGGTGACGCCGACGGCTTCCGTGCTGCTGGAGCACAACCCGTCGTCGATGACGTTGGAGGGCACCAACTCCTGGGTGCTGCGCGGATCCGGCGCGTCCGGTTCCGTGGTCGTCGACCCCGGCCACGAGGACGTCGAGCACCTGACGCTGCTGGCGGAGACCGGCGCCGTCGAGCTGATCGTCCTGACCCACCACCACCCCGACCACGCCGAGGGCGCGCCATGGTTCGCCGAACGCGTCGGCGCGCCGGTGCGGGCCTTCGACGAGTCGCTCTGCGTCGGCGGGAAGTCCCTTGTGGACGGTGAAGTGATCGAGGCGGGCGGCGTCCGGCTGTCGGTGCTGCACACGCCAGGGCACACCGGCGACTCGATCTGCCTGGTGTCCGACGGGCAGATCCTCACCGGTGACACCATCCTCGGCCGCGGCACCACAGTGCTGCACGACCTCGGCGACTACCTGCGCTCGCTGCGGAAGCTCATCGAGCTGCCCGGCGGCACCATCGGCCTGCCGGGCCACGGCCCGGAACTGCCCGATCTGGCCGCGACCGCGCGCGAATACCTGGCGCACCGGGAAGAACGGCTCGACCAGGTGCGTTCGGCCTTGGAGACGCTCGGCGCGGACGCCACCCCGCGTCAGGTCGTCGAGGTCGTCTACGCCGATGTCGACAAGGCTCTGTGGGCGCCCGCGGAGTGGAGTGTGCAGGCACAGTTGGACTACCTGAGGTCGGAGGACGGCGAATGAGTGACGTCGAGGTCGAGTTCTACTGGCGCCCCGGATGCGGGTTCTGCGCCGCGCTGGAGCGGCCGCTGTCGAAGAGCGGCTTCACCGTGAAGCGGGTCAACATCTGGGAGGACCCGGACGCCGCCGCGCGGGTGCGTTCGGTGGCGAACGGGAACGAGGTCGTGCCGACGGTCTTCGTGGGCTCGAAGGCGATGGTGAACCCTTCGTTCGGTGAGATCGAGGCCGCTGTGAAGGCCGCTTCCGCCTGAGTCGCCGAATGCCATGAAAGGTCCTTTCCTTGCAAAATTTGCAAGGAAAGGACCTTTCATAGCGTTCGGCAGGGGATGACCGCGTCGCGATTCAGCGCCGAGGTGGCGTCGCGAAAGCCACTTTGGGGACGTCAGGCGTCGCGAAAGTGGCTTTCGCGACATCCGCGGGAGGGCGAGGCCGTTGCGCTCCTCGGCACGCCTACGCCGCCATCGCCCCGTTGCGAAAGCCACTTTCGCAACCCTCAACGTTGCGAAAGTGGCTTTCGCAACACGACGTCCGCTCTCGGTAAGTCCTTTGTGGACAGTAGGGGGCCGATGTCAGCGCGGCAGCATCGGCATCACGTAATACGTCAGCTCCACATCGCCCGGCTCCACCGCGCGGATGACGCAGGCCCGCATACCGGGCTGGATGTCGAGCCGCACCCGCTCCCCGGCGAAACCCTGCAGCGCGTCCAGCAGGTAGCGCGCCTGGAAGGAGGGCGACGTCCGGCCGCCCGAAACCTCGGCCTTCAAGGTCTCCTCGGCCTCACCGGTGTCCTGCTTCGAACTGGCGAGCCGCAGCTGCGAGTCGCCGACCTCCAGCGTCAGCACCCGGCGCTCGTCCGCGTACACGCCCACCCGGCGCACGGCGGCGGCCAGCGCGTCGGCGGCGACCTCGACCGTCGTGTCCACAGTGGACGACTCGATCAGCTTCTCCGAAAGGAATCCCGCGTCGAGGACGGCGGTGGTGACGGTGACTCCGGCCCAGCTCAGCCCGAACCTGGTCCTGTCGCCGTGCAGGCCGACGATGCCGCGAGCCTGCTTCGCCGTCTCGGCCAGCAGGCCCGCCGGGACCAGCGCGTCGATCGGCTCGCCCTCGGAACGCAAAGGGAGGGTGGCGACGGCCATCCGGTACCGGTCGGACGCCGTCAGCCGCAGCTCACGGCTGAAGCTCTGCACGCGGACGCCGGTGAACATCGGCAGCGCGTCGTCCTTGGCGGCCGTGCCCGCGACCGTGCGCAACGCGGTCACCAGCGCGTGACCGTCCACTTCGGACACCTTCGGCGGCAGGTCCGGGAGGTTCAGTTCGCGGCTCAGCAACGGAAGCGCGAACCGGCCGCCTTCCACACGTACGGCCAGCCGTGATCCCTCGACGACCAGGCGCACCAAGTCGCCGTCGAGCATCCGCAGCGTTTCCGCGAGCGGCCCGGCCGGGACGACGACCTCGCCATCGGTGTGGACCATGGCGTCGCTGGTCAGGCGGACCGCTCGTTCGCTGTCGCTGCCGCCGACGGTCAGGCCTTCCCGTCCGGCGCGCAGGAGCAGACCGGAGCGGGCCGACAGCAACCGTGCGGCGGCGGAAACGGCGGACGAGAGGGAGCGGGTGTCGGCAGTCAGGTCCATGCCCGCAAGTTAGCGGGCGGCACCGACAAGTTCGGGGGCTTCGGCGACGGGCCCGGAAGGCCGCGGGCGGAAGGTGCCGCGCATCAGCCACACCACCGCGGCGAGCGCGAACCCGACGGCGCCGGCGGCGAGGAACGCCGCTTCGTGCCCGGCGTGCTCGACGAGGTAACCGCTGATCGACTGCCCGAACGCCAGCCCGAGGGTCACCGCGGTGAGCACCCAGCCGAACGCCTCGGCCGCCGTGCCCTTCGGCGCGGCGATCTCGATGGCCGCCGAGTGCGTCGTCGACTGCGGCGTGATGAGCGCGCCCGCGGCGAGCATGGCGAGCGCGAGGCCCCAGAGCGAGCCCGGCAGCGCGAGCAGCGCCACCAGCGCGCCGAAGCCCGCCAGCAGCACCGGCAGCCGCAGGCCCATCTGACGCGGCCACGGGCGCAGGCTGTACGCGACGCCGAACGCGACCGAGCTGACCGACCAGGCCGAAAGCAGCAGCCCGCCGATGGAGGTGTTCCCCGCTTCGGCGGCGGCCGCCGGGACGGCGACCTCGACGAAGCCGATCACGGCGCCGAAGCCCAGCGCGGCGATCGCGAGCGTGCGCATCCCGGGGCTGGCCAGCGCGCCGAGCAGCTTGCCGCCCGAGGACGGCGACGGTCCCCAGGCCCGCACGGTCGGGCTCAGCGCGAACAGCACCGCGCCCGCGATCATCGTCAGCGAGCCGGCCACGATGCCGGTACCCGCCCACGGCGCGGCGATCAGCAGCCCGGCGAACCCGGGACCGAGGATGAAGAAGACCTCCATGCTGATCGCCTCATACGAGAACGCGGCGTTCCGCGTCGGCCCGGCGGGCAGCAGCCGTGTCCACAGTGCCCGGGAAGCCGAGCCGACCATCGGTTCCGTGATCCCGGTGCCGAATGCGAGCGGGACCAGCACCAGGGTCGGCGCGTGCGCCTCGATCGCGAACACCAGCCCGGTCATCGCCAGCGCGAAGAACACCGTGGTGGTCAGCAGCGGCCGTGTCGGCCCGAAGCGGTCGATGAGCCGTCCCTGCACGACCGCGCCGACCGAGACGCCCACCAGCGACCCGGCCGAAACCAGCCCGGCCGAGGCGAAGGAGCCCGTCTCGCGCTGGACGTAGAGCAGCGCGGAGATGCCGATCATCGCGATCGGCAGGCGGGCGAGCAGGGACGCGATCACCGCCGCGCGGGATCCGGGCGCGGTCAGCGCGGCTCGGTAGTCGGCGAGGGAGGTGCGGTGGCTCTCGGCGGAGGCGGACACAGACTGGGACACGCGTACCAGTATGAACTACTTTGGTACGCGAGTACCAGTTCCGTGGCGGTAAGTTTGGTCACCACCGGATTCGGGTACTTCGGGCAATGAACCGGCCCGGTTCGTCACGATCGGGTAACAGTCGGACGATTCTGGGTCATTCGGGGCAACAAATCGACGCAGATGGCGTCCTTGAGAGTGAAAGAACTTGAGTTCACGGCCGATGGCCGTGGATGGTTGTACGACAACCACACAGTCTCCAGCTCCCTCCGGCGTACGGGTCGGGGCCTTGTTCCGGAGGGCGGGGAGCGCGGATCGTCGGGGGATGGTCCGCGCACAGCGAAGAGCCGGTGCGCCACGTCGGGGGTGGCGCCCGGCTCTTCGTTGTTTCTCCGGCGCTGGGTCACGCAGATGCAATGAAGGGGCCTTTCATCGCAAATTTTGCTATGAAAGGCCCCTTCATTGCGCGTGAAGCAAGGGACTAGCGGGCGCGGCGGGCCAGGCGCTCCGGGTCCAGGATCAGGACGCTCTTGCCTTCGAGCCGCAGCCAGCCACGGTGCGCGAAGTCGGCGAGAGCCTTGTTGACGGTCTCGCGCGAAGCGCCGACGTACTGGGCGATCTCTTCCTGTGTCAGGTCGTGGGTGACCCGCAGCAGACCGGCCTCCTGGCTGCCGAACCGCTGCGCGAGCTGCAGCAGCGCGCGCGCCACGCGTCCGGGGACGTCGGTGAAGATCAGCTCGGCGACCATGTTGTTCGTCCGGCGCAGCCTGCGGGCGACCACACGCAGTAACTGCTCGGCGATCTCCGGACGGGTGGAGATCCACTGCCGCAGCGCCGGGCGGTCCATCGTCACCGCGCGGACCTCGGTCACGGTCGTCGCGCTGGACGTCCGGGGGCCGGGGTCGAAAATGGACAGCTCGCCGAACATGTCGGACGGGCCGAAGATGCCAAGCAGGTTCTCGCGGCCGTCAGGTGACTTGCGGCCGATCTTCACCTTGCCGGACTGGATGATGTAAAGCTTGTCGCCGGGTTCACCCTCGTTGAAGATGACATGCCCGCGAGGGAACTCCACGGATTCCAAGGTCTGTGCCAGCGCCTCGGCGGCTGCCGGCTCAACACCCTGGAAAATGCCCGCTCGGGCCAGGGTTTCGTCCACCTCGGGTGCCTCCTCATCGAGATACGACGTCGATCCTCATCTGCCGAGGACCGTGTCGTCGATCACTTTTCGCGTCAGTCTAGGTCGTGCGCGCGAGATCGCTCGTCGGCACGCCGAACGTGCGCGCGTGCCTGGAACGATCTCGCTCGAACGTGGAGCCTAACTCCGCACGCGCCGCGCGCGAAGCCTGGCCGCCTTCCCGCCGAGCCTGCGCAGCCGGAAAAGCTCGAGCGCGCGCCCGATGCCGTGCCCGTAAAGGGCCCTGACCTCGTTGGGCTGTGCCTGCTCGAGGAACTCCTCGACTTCGTTCTCCTGCACCGCGACGTGCTTGAGCCGGGTCTCCACGCGTTCCATGAACAGCGCGAAGAACATGATCACCAAGGGAACGAGGATGACGAACCAGACGGTCATGCGCCCTGCCCCGGGAATTCCGAAAAGTTGTGCATTACTCCAGATCCTCGCTCATGGCGTCCTCGATCGAAGCGCCGAGGTGGTGTTCTGGCGTGTCGGCCGTCGACCGGCGGGTGCTCCCCACTGGCTCGTCCGATGGCGCCCGTAGGCTATCGGGGTGCCTCCTGCCCCCACCAATGCCCCCCGTGCGGGGGGTGCGGGCGAAAGCCGGCTCGCATTGGTGAGACGCGCCAGGCGGATGAAGCGTTGCCTCGACGACGAGTTCCCCGACGCGCACTGTGAGCTTGACTTCACCAGCCCGCTCGAACTGCTGGTCGCGGTCGTGCTGTCGGCACAGACCACCGACGTCCGCGTGAATCAGGTCACGCCCGCGCTCTTCGCGCGCTATCGGACCGCTGCCGACTACGCCGGCGCCGATCGCACCGAACTCGAGGAGTACCTCCGGCCGACGGGGTTCTTCCGCGCCAAGGCGAACTCGGTGATGGGGCTGGGCGCCGCCCTGGTGGAGCGCTACGACGGCGAAGTGCCCGGCAAGCTGAAGGACCTCGTCACGTTGCCCGGTGTCGGCCGCAAGACGGCCAACGTCGTACTCGGCGACGCCTTCGGGGTCCCCGGGATCACCGTCGACACCCATTTCGGCCGCCTGGTCCGCCGCTGGGGCTGGACCGAGGAGGAGGACCCGGTCAAGGTCGAGCACGCCGTCGGCGAGCTGATCCCGCGCAAGGAGTGGACGCTCCTGTCGCACCGGACGATCTTCCACGGCCGTCGCGTCTGCCACGCCCGCAAACCCGCCTGTGGCGCCTGTCCGCTGGCCAAGATGTGCCCCTCGTACGGAACCGGCCCGACGGAGTTCGAAGAGGCCGCGAAGCTGGTCAAGGGCGAAGAGCGCGAACACATCCTCGACCTGGCGGCGCGCCGGTGACCAGGGTCACCAAACTGGCGCTCGGTGCCGCCGTGCTGGTGGTGGCCCTGATCGTCGCGTTGCTCACCACCCGTGACGGCCAGGAGCCCGCCAAGACGTCGGGGGATCTCACGGCAGCCCGTGCGAAGGCCGCGCTCGCTCCCTGCCCGCCGCCCGGGCCGGGCGAGGTGGCGAAGCTGCGCGGGGTCGACGTCGAATGTCTCGGCGACGGTTCCCGGGTCGACCTCGCCAAGGTGCTCTCGGGCGGTCCCGTGCTGGTCAACCTGTGGGCGTCGTGGTGCGAGCCGTGCCGCGCCGAACTGCCGTTGCTCCAGGAGTACGCCGCGTCGCCCGGCGCCGCCCGCGTGCTCCTCGTCCAGGTCGCGAGCTCCGGGGCCGACGGGCTGGCGATGCTGAGCGATCTGGGCGTCCGGCTGCCGTCGGTGTTCGACGGTGACGGACAGTCGGGCCCGGTGCGGACGGCACTAAAGGTCCCTTCCTCCCTCCCCGCGACGTACCTGGTCACGGCGGGTGGCGATGTCCGGCTCATCGAGAACCCACGTGTCTTCGTGAACACTGACCAGGTGCGCGCCGCTGTGGAAGGG
>NZ_QHHW01000004.1:0-1099 GCF_003947325.1 Amycolatopsis sp. WAC 01375 | reverse complement strand
CCTAGGTGTAGTGACCTGGGAGGTTGGGGACGCGGCTGGTGGGTGGTTTGCCGGCGAGTGCGGTGTGGCCGCGGTGGTGATTGTAGGTGTGGAGCCAGTGTGGGTAGGCGTCTCGTCGTTCGCGTTCTGAGTGGTAGGGGCGGGCGTAGGCCCATTCCTCGAGGAGGGTGCGGTTGAACCGTTCGACTTTGCCGTTGGTTTGTGGCCGGTAGGGTCGGGTGCGTTTGTGGCTGATCCCGGCGTTGGCGAGTGTGTCGCGCCAGAGGCGGGATTTGTAGCAGGCCCCGTTGTCGGTCAGGACCTTCTTGATGGTGATTCCGTTGCTGGTGAAGAAGTTCTGGGCTCGTTGCCAGAACGCGGCGGCGGTTTCTTTCTTCTGGTCGGTCAGGATTTCGCTGTAGGCCAGGCGGGAGTGGTCGTCGAGGGCGTTGTGCAGGTAGCTGGATCCGATCCTGGGTTTGCCATCCCGGTAGCGGGCGGTGGTGGTGGCTTTTTTGTGCCGCAGGCCGGTGGCGCGGTCGAGGACACGGTGCCCGCCGCCGTCGGGGATGTTGCCCAGCTTTTTGATGTCGACATGGATCAGGTCACCGGGTGCGGCGTGTTCGTAGCGGCGGACCGGCCGGGCGGTGGCCCGGTCCAGGTGGGAGAGCCGGGCCAGGCCGTAACGGCGCAGGACCCGGTGCACCGTGGACGGGTTCAGCCCGAGCAGAAAAGCGATCCGGGCCGGTCCCCACCGGCGCAGGACCCGGACCTTGATGATCCGCCGCTCGGTCCGGGCCGGAAGCCGCGACGGGCAGCGATGCGGGCGGGACGGGCGATCGACCATCGCCGCTTCGCCACCCTCGCGGTAGCGGCCGGCCCACCGTTTCGCCGTGGACACCGCGACCTGGAACCGCTCCGCGGCCCGCCGCAACGGCCAGCCCTCGTCCACGACACACCGGGCCAGGCGCAACCGTCCGGCAGGGGTCAACGGTGCGTTAGCGTGAGTCACGAGGGCCTCCAGGTAGCCGGTGCAGATGTCGCAATCCACACCGAACCCGGAGGCCCTCCCCTATTCCAAGATCATCGACCCACGTGTCGCCCCCGTTCACAACCTCCC